>NZ_JAJCXD010000123.1:7059-36450 GCF_021056305.1 Actinokineospora sp. PR83 | reverse complement strand
CCCGGTGAATCAGAGCAGGTCGATGAAGATCTTGTTCACGTCGATGTCGTCGATGACGTTGATGTCGTCGACGACATCGACGAGGTTGTTCTTGAAGACGAGGTTGTCGCTGATGGTGTTGTCGTTGAGGAAGTCCTCCAGGGTGACCTCAAGCAGGTCCAGCTCGTTGCCGGAGAGCACGTGATTGTTGCTGAGGACGTCCCCGAAGGTGATCACCGAGTCGATCGGGATGTCGATCGGGACCTGGACGGTGGTGTTGATGGTGCAGGTCACGACGTTGACCAGGCCCAGCGGGTCGGAGTTGACACAGGAGGCGTCGGGAACGGTGGTGGTGGCCTGCGCGGCGGTGGCGCCGCCGATGAGCAGGGATGCCGCCACGCCGACCATTGCCGCCATCGATGCCAGCTTGTTGCGCACGAGAACCTCGTATTCTTGGGGTTTCGGGGAGTTTTTCCGCCGCCCACTCGGGGGTGGCTCGACATATGTAAGCCGATCCCTTTTCCCTTGGCAAGACACCCACTCAGACCATCGAGAGCAAAACATCCCATGATCACGCCGAACGGATCGCCGATGTCGTTTCCGGAGGGCACAAACGTGGCATTCGGGTGATCCTGAAATGGGGCACGCGATCGCGTCGCATTCGGACAGAGAAGGCGGAATGCCACAGCTCGTACACCCTACGCCGGAAACGTTACATGGTGAACGCCTATCACTGTCCTCGGGTTTGAGACCGGTGGACCTCCTTGGTGGCCACTCTGCGTCACCATGGCCGATGAGCCCCGGGGGACGGCTGACAAACGGGTGGTTCGCCACGAACAACGTCCGCAGTGGGAAAGTCCGACCCCTCGTACACCTGAACGGAGCAGGGGGAAGCCCGAGGACGGGTGCGGTGGGCCCGGCGCGCTCGCACCCCGCTGACACCGGCCTCGAGTTTGTCCAGACCCGCCGCCGGGTAGGTCGGTCGCATGAGTACCGATGGTGAACGCCCCGAATCGCTCAGCCAGCAGGAGAGCCTCGACGAGGACAACCTGCGGCTCGACCCGCTGGAGGAGGGCATCGAGCCGCCCGAGCGCTGGGCGGAGGCCAACCGGTTCGGCACCACGGCGCGCGAGCAGCGCGAGGGCGAGGACCTCGACCACCGGCTCGCCGCCGAGGAGCCGGACGTGTCCGCCTCCGCCACCCGCCCCGGCGCGGACACCCCGCTGTCGCGCCTGGACGAGCGCATCGACGAGCGCGCCTACGACGGCGACGGCCTGGAGGGCGTCGACCGGGTCATCGGCGACGACGAACTGGTCCCGCCCGAGGTCGCCGACCCGGTGCTGGCCAGGGCGTCGAGCCGCGGTCAGCTCGACGACGAGGCGGGCGGCTCGGTCGCGGCGTCGCTGCGCGAGGAGTCCGACGTCCCCTACGACGACGGCGACCGCAGCCCGGACGCGCCGGTGCGGGGTGAGCTGCGGTGACCCGCTTCGGCTACACCCTGATGACCGAGCAGGCCGGACCGCGCGACCTGGTCCGGCACGCGGCGGCCGCGGAGGCCGCCGGGTTCGACTTCGAGGTCTCCAGCGACCACTTCTCCCCGTGGCTGACCGCCCAGGGGCACGCCCCGAACGCGTGGGTGACCCTGGGGGCGGTCAGCCAGGTCACCGAGGCGGTCGAGCTGATGACCTACGTGACCTGTCCGACGATGCGCTACCACCCGACCGTGGTGGCGCAGCAGGCGGCCACGCTGGGCCTGTTGTCCGACAACCGGTTCACCCTCGGCCTCGGCGCGGGTGAGAACCTCAACGAGCACGTCGTGGGCCGCGGCTGGCCGCCCGCCAACGAGCGGCACGAGATGCTCACCGAGGCGGTCGACATCATCTCGGCGCTGTTCTCCGGCGAGTACGTCAACACCGTCGGCAGGCACTTCCGGGTCGACTCGGCGAAGCTGTGGGACCTGCCCGAGCACCGGGTGCCGCTGGCGGTCGCGGTGTCCGGGCAGCAGTCGGTGTCGCGGTTCGCCCCGATGGCCGACCACCTGATCGCCGTCGAGCCGGACGCCGAGCTGTGCTCCATGTGGGACGCCGCCTCCGGGCGGCCCGCGGCGGAGGTGCGCAAGATCGGGCAGATCCCGATCTGCTGGGACCCCGACCGCGACGCCGCCGTGGCCCGCGCGCACGAGCAGTTCCGCTGGTTCGCGGGCGGGTGGAAGGTCAACGCCGAGCTGCCCGGCCCGGCCGGGTTCGCCGGGGCGACGCAGTTCGTGCGCGAGTCGGACGTGGCCGAGAGCATCCCGTGCGGCCCGGACGTCGAACCGATCGTCAAGGCGGTCTCGGCGTTCTGGGAAGCCGGTTTCACCGATGTGGCGCTCGTGCAGATCGGCGGGGAGCACCAGGACGGCTTCTTCCCGTTCGCGGAGGCCGAGCTGCTGCCCGCGCTGCGTGAAGCGTCCGCCTGAGAGTCGAGGGGTTCCCGTGTCCGACAAGGATTCCGACCAGAAGAACGACGGCGCGAAGAAGGACGAGGAACCGAGCCTGCTCGACCGCAGCACGGCCGAGCTGGACGAGTACGCCGAGTCCTCCACCCGGGAGCCCACCCCGGTGGTGGGCAAGACCGCTCGCGCCGAGGACGCCGACGAGGAGCAGGTCCCCGAGCGCGACGGGTCCGAGCCACCGGACTGATCGGGTCCGGCAAACACCGGAAGCGGCCCCTCTCACCCTGGGTGAGAGGGGCCGCTTCCGGTGGTGCGGGGAGGAATCAGTTGTCGAGGTTCTTGCCGGTGACCCGGCGGAAGCTCTTGGCACCGGCGCGGTCCACCGCCGCCTTGACCACCCCGAAGATGGCGCCGTGCAGCAGCGCGGCGATCAGCACCTCCTGGGTGGAGTGGTCCGGTGAAGTGGCCTCGGGGGCCTCGTCGTCCCCGGTCGCACCGCGCCAGAGGCGCTTGAACAGCGCACCGGCCAGGACACCGCCGAGCACGCTGATGAGCATGCTGAGCGGGCGGAAGAGCAGCTTCACCCGGTCACCTCCCCCGGTTGCGCAGGATCAGCGCGATCACCGCGGCCAGCGCGGCGGCGAGGACCGCGAACGGCACCGGGTTGCGCTTGGCGGTGACGACGACCTGGTCGGCCTTGGCCTTGGCGGTCAGCGCCTGCCCGGCCAGCAGGTCCTTCGTCTGCGCGGTGGGGTCCTGGCCCTTGTCGGCGAGGGTGCCCGCCGTGGCCCGGGTGCCCGAGCCGCGCACCTTCGCGGCAGCGGCCTCCGTGGCCTCGACGGCCGCGTCCTTGGCGTCGACGGCCTTCTCCGCGACCTTCTCCTTGGCCTCGGCGGCCTTGGCGACCACGGTGTCCTTGGCGTGGCCGACCTTCTCCCTGGCCTCCTGCGCCTTGGCCGCGACGGTCGCCTTGACTTCCGCCTTGACCTCCTCGGCCTTCTCGCCCACCCGGCGCTTCACGTCCGTCTTGGCGACCAGGGCGTCCACGGTCTCGGCGAGTTCTTCCCTGGCCTGCTCGATGTCGGCGGCGAGGGCCTTCTTGTCGTCGGGGTCCACGCTCATCGGTGCGCACTCTCCTTCACGGCTTCGACGTCCCGGCGGGTGCTGTCGATGGCCTGCTCCGGGATCGGCGGCGTGGCGTGCTTGACCTTCTTCACCGCGACCATCCCGAGCACCGCGGCGACCGCGAACAGCACCCCGGCCACGATGAGCGCGGCGGCCCAGGTGGGCAGGACCAGTGCGAGCGCGGCGATGGCCGTGATCATCAACGCCGCCACCCCGAACCAGGCGAGCACCCCGGCGGAGCCGCCGAGCGCGGCGCCGACCCCGGCCTGCTTGCCCTTGTCCTTGAGTTCGACCTTGGCCAGTGACAGTTCGTCGCGCACGAGCCGTGACACCTGTTCGCTGAGTCTGCTGACCAGCTCCCCGGTGGACAGCTCGCGCGCGTCCAATGTGCGGTTCGGCTCGTTCATGCCCCTGGCGTACCCCGAATCGGCGTCTTCATACCACCGGGCGTGTTCGGTGTGAACCCCGGTGCGCGGGGTAGTCCGATCGCATGACCGCCACTCCTCCCGACCCCGACCCGGAGCGCACCCCCGGCGTCTCCGCGGACCTCCAGCCCGGCGAGACCCCGCCCGACTCGGGCAGCACCACCGACGGCCTGTCCGAACCGCAGCGCTATCCCAGCCGGACCATCCCGATCGTCACCCTGGTGTTCGTGGCGGTGGTGGTGCTGTGCGTCGTCGGCTTCACCATCGTGTCGCTGCTGGGCATCGTCAAGATCTTCTGACCCGGCAGGCCGCGGTGGGCCGTTCGGGCGGGCATTCCCCGCGCGGGGGAGCCTCGCTGCGGAAATCTCACTTTCCGTGAACGGCAGAGCGCCGCCGACCGGACCCGGGGTGGGGGTTGGTCCGGTCGGCGGCTCAGGTCGCCCCGCCGACCGGAGGGGACGCGCTTCCCCTGGAGTTGGGGGGAACTCCGTGCGGGGAGGGTCCGCGCTGCCCGGTCGGGGGGCGACACCCATCTCAACGCTCGACCCCCCTCCGGCGTTCCCGATCGGCCGTGGTCCTGCTCACTCTCCGCGACAACGGACAAAGGCCGCCCTGCCCGCCCTCCCGGCAGGCGGTACCGTCGCCCCCATGATCGGACTGCCCGACGGGGTTACGGCCTGCCTCTTCGACCTCGACGGGGTGCTGACCAGCACCGCGGCCCTGCACCAGGAGGCGTGGCGCACGACGTTCGACGCGTTCCTGGCCACCCGCACCGACGGGAACCGCTCGCCGTTCACCCCCCGGGACTACGCCGCGTACGTCGACGGCAGGCCCCGCGCCGACGGGGTGCGCACCTTCCTGGAGTCGCGCGGCATTCACCTGGACGAGGGAACCCCGGACGACCCGCCGGACGCCGACACCGTGCACGGCGTCGGCAACCGCAAGAACGTCGACCTGATGCGGATCATCGACGAACGCGGTGTGCAGCCCTACCCGGCGTCCGTGCGCTACCTGGAGGCCGCGCGCGACGCCGGGCTCAAGATCGCCGTGGTGACCTCGTCGGCGAACGGCGAGCACGTGCTCGACGTGGCGGGCCTGACCCCGTTCGTGCAGGCCCGGGTCGACGGGATCACCATCGGCGAGGAGAACCTGCGCGGCAAGCCCGCCCCGGACTCGTTCCTGGAGGGCGCCAAGCGGCTCGGGGTCACCCCGGCGCAGGCGGCGGTGTTCGAGGACGCCCTCTCCGGTGTGCGGGCCGGGCGGGACGGGGAGTTCGCCTACGTGGTCGGGGTCAACCGCGCCGACCAGGCCGACGAGCTGCGCGCCGAGGGCGCCGACGTGGTCGTCGACGAGCTCGACGAGCTGCTGGAGGGCAAGTGAGCGGCTTCGTCGTCGAGCCGTGGCGGCTGCGCTGGGAGACCATCGACGTCGACCAGCTCCACCGCACCGAGTCGGCCTTCGCGCTGGCCAACGGCCACCTGGGGATGCGCGGCTCGCTGGACGAGGGTGAGCCGGTCGGGCTGCCGGGCACCTACCTCAACGGGTTCTACGAGGAGCACTCGCTGCCCTACGCCGAGGCGGGCTACGGCTACCCCGAGGCCGGGCAGACGGTCGTGAACGTGACCGACGGCAAGATCATGCGGCTGCTGGTCGAGGACGAGCCGCTGGACATGCGCTACGGCAAGGCGCACACCCACCACCGCACCCTGGACTTCCGCACCGGCGTGCTCACCAGGGAAACCGAGTGGGAGTCGCCGACCGGGCGGCGGGTGCTGGTGAAGACCCGGCGGCTGGTGTCGTTCACCCAGCGGGCGGTGGCGGCGATCCGCTACGAGGTGACCCCGCTGGACGACACCACGCAGCTCGTGGTGCAGTCGGACCTGCTGGCCAACGAGCCGATCGTGTCCGAGTCGCGCGACCCCCGGGTGGCGCTGGCGCTGAAGTCGCCGCTGGCCGGGGAGTTCCACTGGTCGGAGGGGCGGCGCGCGGTGCTGGTGCACCGCACCAAGGAGTCCGGGCTGCGGATGGCCGCGGCGATGGACCACGAGATCGACGCCAACGACGGCCTGCGCACCGAGATCAGCTGCGAGGACGACCTGGCCCGGCTGACCATCGCCGCCGACATCGCGGCCGGGGAAACCCTGTCGGTGACCAAGTACCTGGCCTACGGCTGGTCCGGTCAGCGCTCGGCCCCCGCGCTGCGCGCGCAGGCGGAGGCGGCGCTCGCGGGCGCGCGGCAGACCGGCTGGGAGGGGCTGCTGGCCGAGCAGAAGGCGTTCCTCGACGACTTCTGGGAGGCCGCCGACGTCGAGATCGACGGCGACCCGGCCCTGCAGCAGGCCCTGCGGCTGGCGCTGTTCCACATCGCGCAGGCGGGGGCGCGCGGGGAGAGCCGGGCCATCCCGGGCAAGGGCCTCACCGGCCCCGGCTACGACGGGCACGCGTTCTGGGACACCGAGACCTTCGTCCTGCCGGTCCTGACCTACACCATGCCCGACGCCGCCCGCGACGCACTGCGCTGGCGGCACAGCACCATCGAGGCCGCCAAGGACCGCGCCGAGGTGCTGGGCAAGAACGGCGCGGCGTTCCCCTGGCGGTCGATCAACGGCGCGGAGTGCTCGGCGTACTGGCCCGCGGGCACCGCCGCCTTCCACGTCTCCGCCGACATCGCCGACGCCACCGCCCGCTACCTGGCCGCCACCGGCGACGAGGACTTCGACCGGGAGTACGCCACCGAGCTGCTGGTGGAGACGGCCCGGCTGTGGGCCTCGCTGGGCCACGACGACCCGCACGACGGCTTCCGCATCGACGGGGTCACCGGCCCGGACGAGTACACCGCGGTGGTGGACAACAACGTCTACACCAACCTGATGGCGCAGAAGAACCTGCGCGAGGCGCTGGCCGCGTGCGAGCGCAACCCCGAGGTCGCCGAGGCCCTGGGGGTCACCGACGCGGAGAAGTCGGTCTGGGCCGACGCCGCCGACCGGATGCACGTGCCCTACGACGAACTCCTGGGGGTGCACCCGCAGGCGGAGGCGTTCACCCAGCACGAGGAGTGGGACTTCGAGAACACCCCGGCGGACGGCTACCCGCTGCTGCTGAACTACCCGTACTTCGAGCTCTACCGCAAGCAGGTCGTCAAGCAGGCCGACCTGGTCTTGGCCCTGCACCTGCGCGGCGACGCCTTCACCCCCGAGGAGAAGGCCCGCGACTTCGCCTACTACGAGGCCCGCACCGTCCGCGACTCGTCGCTGTCGGCGGGCACGCAGGCGGTCATCGCCGCCGAGTGCGGCCACCTGGACCTGGCCTACGACTACCTCGCCGAAGCCGCCCTGACCGACCTCGACGACCTGCACGGCAACGTCAAGAACGGCCTGCACATGGCGTCCCTGGCGGGCGCCTGGCAGGCGGTCGTCGCGGGCCTGGGCGGCATGCGCGACCACGGCGGCGAACTGACCTTCGCCCCCCGCCTGCCGCGCGGCCTGCACCGGGTGTCGTTCCGCATGTCCTTCCGGGGAACCCGCCTGCGCGTCGAGGTCACCCACGACAACGCCACCTACCACCTGGTCTCGGGCGACCCGATCACCACCACCCACCACGGCGAACCGGTCGAGATCGGCTCCTCCCCCGTCACCCTGGGCATCCCACCCGCCCCGGACAACCCCACCCCGAAGCAGCCCCACGGCCGCGAGCCCCGCCGAGGCGCCCGCCGCCCCGGCGAATCCTCGTAGCAGTCAGCACAGACCGGCCACCCGACCCGCACAAGGCACAACAGGCGACCACCCCACCGAGGCGCGGCGAAAGCCAGCCACCCCGAAAACCGCCGGCCCGGCTACGCCCATGCCCGGGTGGGTGGATGTGCTTGGGTGGGGGAAGCGATCATGTGCAAGCCTGCCTGGGCTGTGGGGCATCTCTTCAGCCCCACTCGGTCACACTGGGCGCATGATCGCTGTAGGGGCCCCGCCCGAGCAGATCCACCCACCCGGGCACCACCATCAAACGACCGGCCCTTGAAGCAACAGCACATCAGGAGGATTTGAGCAGGCGGATTACGGCCCGCTCCAGCGGTTCCCGGATCTCCTCCTCCGGCTTGCCCCGGATGCGGCGCAGGGTGGCCTCGATCGACCGGCCGGAGTGGAACGCCTCGACCACCCTGGGGTCCACATAGGACTGCCGGGCCACGGTCGGGGTGTTCCCCAGTTGCTCGGCGACCGCCCGCATCACCTCCGCGTCCAACCGCCGCGCCGCCGTCTTCGACGAGGGCTGCTCCCGCGCGCCGTACTCGGCCGCGGCCAGGACCGTGGCCGTCCACGTGCGCATGTCCTTCACCGTGAACCGCTCCCCCGCGAACCGCTTGAACCGCTCGTTGACCTCCTCGGCCCGGATCACGTGCCCGTCGTGGGCGAAGAGCCGGTCCTCCTCGCCCTTGCCCCGGCGCAGGGCCCGGACGAGGTCGGCCAGTTCGGCGTCGCGGATCACCGCCTCCCGGTCGATCCCGCCCTTGGCGGGGAAGTGGAAGGCCAGTTCGTCCTTGCGCACCCGCACGTGCGAGCGCAGCAGGGTCGCCACCCCGCGCGAGTCCTCCGCGTACTCCTCCCCGCCCACCCGGAACACCCCGCGGTCGAGGATGCGCAGGGCGCCCGCGATCACCCGTTCGCGGCTCAGGCCCGGCCGGACCAGGTCGTCGTGGATGCGGGCGCGGATCTTCGGCAGCCTGCGGGCCAGGGCCAGGACGCGCTCGTGCTTCTGCTCGTCGCGCTGCGAGCGCCACCGCTCGTGGTAGAGGTACTGGCGCCTGCCCGCGTCGTCGGTGCCCACGGCCTGGATGTGGCCGTTGGGGTGCGGGCAGATCCACACGTCGCGCCAGGCGGGCGGGATGACCAGTTCGCGGACGCGGTCGAGGACGGCCGGGTCGTCCACCCGGTCGCCGGAGTCGTCGACGTAGGCGAAGCCCCGGCCGCGGCGGACCCGCCGCACGCCGGGACCGTCGCACCTGCTGCGGCGCAGACGCACGCGCACCTCCCCGTGTCCGGCTGGGACATTCCCGGGGAGGGCGCGGGCAAACACCTCAGCCGAGGACCGCCAAGCCGTCCTTGATGACAACCGTGTCACCGACGGTGGTCTCGAAGGCGTGACCGCTGCCGGTGGCGTGGAAGGCCGTGGTGATGTCCTGGCCGGGCAGGACCGGCTTGGCGAAGCGGACGGCGAGGCGCCGCAGCCGCGCGGTGTCGCCGTCGGCGAAGGCGGTGAGCGCGGCCCACGAGGTCATCGCCATGGTGCACATGCCGTGGACGATGATGCCGGGCAGACCCACGCTCCTGGCCATCTCCGGGTCGAGGTGGATGGGCATCGGGTCGCCCGCGGTGGGGCTGTAGCGGTGGGTCTGGTCGTCGTCGAGGTGGGCGGCGACGGTGGCGGCGGGCTCCGCGGCGCGCAGCGACTCGTCGAAGGCGTGGCCGGGGGCGCGCTCCCCCGCGGTGACCCCGCCGTCGACGCCGCGGAAGTAGGAGGTCATCCACTGCTCGTTGACCGGTTCGCCGCCTGCCGCGCGGGTCTCGGTGTGCACCACGACCGCGGTGCCGCGCTCCTTGGACACCACCCCGACCGGGCGGGCGCGGCTGACCAGGACGTCACCGGGGCGGATGGGTCGGTGGAAGGTGAAGTCGTGCTCGCCGTGCACCAGGAACGGCACCAGCTCCAGCGGCGCCACGGCGAACGCGGCGGGCCCGAGGGCCCGGAACACGGGCACGATCCCGAACACCGGGGGCGCCACCTCCCCGGCCCGGTGCGCGGGGATCGGGTCGTTGGTGGCCTCGGCGTAAGCGACGATCCGCTCGGCGGTGACCTCAAAGGTCTCCGGCTCGGTCCACTCCCCGAGGGCGGCGGTGGTGAAGTCGGGCATCGTGCTCCCTTTCCGGCCGGTCAACGCTGACCGCGCCACCGTGGCACAGGCCCCGAGGGCGCGTCACGCCCCGGGCGGGAACTCGTCGCCGGGTGCTGCACGCGGTGGTGGTCGGTGAGCATCACCGCGACGGGCGCAGCCACCTCGGGTCCAGGTCCCGGGGTTCCGGGGCGCCGAGGTCGCCGGGCTGGTAGCCCTCCGGGTAGCCGGGGTAGGTGCGGTTCTTCGCGTCGTTGGCCAGGCGCGACACCCGGCGCGGGGGCAGCAGCCGGACCACCGCCGAGCGGGCGCGCAGGGCGCCGTGCTCCAGCCTGGTCAGCCACGCCGGGGCGGCGGGGAAGCCGAACGCGGCGCGCATCTGCGGGGTGATCAGGCCGTGGACGGCCAGGCGCACCAGGGGCGCGAACGGGCGCGGGTACCAGGAGCACAGCAGCTCCCTGGTGTGCACGCCCACGCGGTGGTTGGTGTCGCTGTAGACGAAGTGCGTGCGCTCGTAGTCCGCCTTGAAGGCGCGGAACTCGTCGTAGTCGTCGGGGATGTCGGTGATGCCCATGCGGGTGCCGACGGCGCGGTAGAAGTGGAAGGCCGCCAGCCGCTCGTGGTCCGACAGCGGGCGCCAGCCGTACGCGGTGATCCAGTCGATCGGGTCGTAGATGAACGTGGTCAGCACGTAGAGCATGTCCGCGTTGTCGATGCGGTAGCGCGCGTGCATGCGGTTCACCACCCGCAGCGACTCGCGCCCGCGCGGGGAGTCGTAGCCGTGCTCGGCCAGCTCCGCCATCAGCAGGGCGGTGTCGTCGTAGCGGCGCTGGGGGCGGCGGGCGAACTCGCCGGTGGCGTCGAGCAGCGCCGAGATGCTGGGCACGCAGTAGGTGCGGAACAGGGCGAACTCCAGCGACCGCTGGTAGTCCCAGGGGAACTCCAGCCCCGAGGAGATGCGGTAGATCTCGTGGTGGTCGGCGACCGGGTCCAGCGACTCGATCCGCCGCAGGTTCGCATACCGACCGCGCATCCGGTGCCTCCTCTACCCGCGGGCACCCTTGCCCGTACCGGGAGTATGCCCCATACCGCGAGTACGCACCATCCCCAGGGCGAGCACCACCAGCCCGGCGACGGCGGCGAAGGCGACCACGCGCTCCACCAGCCCCAGCGGCACGAACCGCCACCACGGCGGTCCGCCGAGGGCCATGTTCACCACCCCGACGACGATCGTGCCGAACCACAGCAGCGACACGACCGCGCAGCCGCGCGCCGCCCACCGCCAGCCGGGCCGGTCGGGGAAGACCCGCCGCACCGCGACCAGGACCGCGACCGGCAGCGAGACGAACGCGGCGACGCTGGCGTAGCGGTGGATGGTGCCGCCGATGCTGGGACCCACCGCCCAGTCGGTCTTGGTGAACGCCACGACCACCAGCAGGCTCACCGTCCACACCGCACCGAACAGCAGCGCCACCGCGGACGCCCGCCGCCGCGCGGCCGTGGCGAACACCAGCGCGGAGCCTGCCGCGATGAGCACCAGCGAGCCGTCGAAGGCCCACTTGGCCTCGCCGAGGGCGTACTCGCTCAGCGTGCGGCGCACCGGGTCGAGCGCGTTCGTCGGCGGCACGACGTGCAGCACCAGCAGCACGAGGACCCCGGCGACCACGGCCAGCAGCCCGGCCAGCGGTGCCAGGGCCGCGACCCGCTCCCGGGCCGTTCCGGTCGCCACCTCGGCCGGGTCGTGGTCGACCACCGTCATGGGCGCTCTCCTCTCGGGGTCCGCTTTGTCCGGGTGCGAGGTTAGGCGCGGGACATGATGAGAAGCTGAGAAGCCGACAGCGGCAGGTTCCGCTGTCGGCTTCTCAGGGGCTTCCTTTGGCGGGGCCCGCCCGGTCAGGCGGTGTCGGTCTCGTCGTCGAACTCGCCCAGGATCTCCTCCAGCAGGTCCTCCAGGGCGGCCAGGCCGACGACCTCGCCCCCCGGGCCGGAGACCAGGGCCAACTGCGAGCGCTCGGCCCGCATCCGGGTGACCGCGTCGGCGGCGGGCAGGTCCCTCGGCAGCACCAGCGGGTCGGTCATCAGCTCCGCCACCGTGGTGTCCCGGCCCGCCATGGTGGCGCGGACGGCCTCGCGGACGTGCACGATGCCGACCGGGTTCCCGCCCGGGGACACGACCACCAGCCGGGAGCGCCCGGTCTCGCGGCTGCGCTCCTCGACCTCGGCGGCCGTCGAGGTGGGGGTGGTGGTGACCATCTCCTCCCTGGCGGCCATCACCTGCGCGACGGTGGAGGTCTGCACGGACAGGACACCGGTGAGCATCCGGTGCTGCGACTCCGGCAGCAGCCCGTGCTCGCGGGACTCGCGCAGCAGCAGCCGCAGGTCGTCGGGCCCGTGCGCGGAGGCGACGGTGTCCTGCGGGTCGACGCGGACCAGGCGCAGGGTCGCGTTGGCCATGCCGTTGAGCGCGCGCAGCACCGAGCGGGTGGCGCGGGTGAACGCGCGGAACGGCAGCGCCAGCAGCAGCGCGGAGCGCTCCGGGTGCGAGATCGCCCAGGACTTCGGCATCATCTCGCCGACGACCATGTGCAGGAACACCACCAGCACCACGGCCAGCACGAAGGCGATCGGGTACGCCCAGGCCCGCGACAGCCCGAGGAACGTGAACACCGGCGACAGCAGCTCCGCCACGGCGGGCTTGGCCAGCGCGCCGAGCCCCAGCGTGCACAGGGTGATGCCGAGCTGGGCGCCCGCGAGCATCATCGACAGCTCCCGGGTGCCCTCGATCGCCGCCCGCGCCGCGCGGCTGCCGTGCGCGGCGGCCTCCTCCAGCCGGTGCCGCTTGGAGGCCACCAGCGCGAACTCGGCGGCCACGAAGAACGCGTTGAGCACCAGCAGGACCAGCGAGATCCCCAGGGCGGGTCCGACGCTCACGCCGTCACCTCCGCGTCGGCCGGGCGGACGGTGACGGTGCTCGGGACGTGCCGGGTGATCTCGGCGACCTCCACGACCACCGCCCCGCCCCCGTCGACCTCGACGGTGACCCGGTCACCCTGGCGCGGCACGCGGCCGAGCCGCTGCAGGACCAGCCCGCTGACCGTGTCGTACTCGGCGCCCGCGGGCAGCTCGATCCCGGTCACCTCGGCGACCTCGTCGACCCGCCAGCGCGCGGGCACCGACCAGGAGCCGTCGCCGTTGGCCACGGCGCGCTCCTCCATGTGGTCGTCCTCGTCCAGGATCTCCCCGACGACCTCCTCGGCGACGTCCTCGAAGGACACCACCCCGGCGAAGCCGCCGAACTCGTCGACCACGCAGGCGAGCTGCCGGTGCTCCAGCCGCAGCCGCTCCAGGACCTCCGGCAGCGCCAGGCTCTCCGGGAGGAACAGCGGGACGGTGGCGACCTCGGCGATCGGCGTGGTGGCCCGCTCGGCGGCGGGCACGGTCAGCAGCTCGGCGATGCCCGCGACGCCGACGACGTCGTCCACGTCGGACCCGATGACCGGGAAGCGGGAGCGGCCGGTGTCGAGCAGTTCGACCAGGCGGGAGGCGGGGTCCTCGGAGCGCAGGGTGTGCACGTCCACCCGCGGGGTCATGACCTGACCCGCGGTGAGGGTGCGGAAGTCGAGCCCGCCCTCCAGCAGCCGGGAGGTGCCCGCGTCGAGCTGCCCCTCCTCGCGCGACTCGTCGATGATGCCGCGCAGGTCCTCGGCGGTGGCCCCCTGCGGCAGTTCCTCGATGGGTTCGATGCCCAGGGCGCGCAGCAAGCGGTTGGAGGCGTTGTCGAACAGCCGGATCAGCGGCCCGCCGACGGTGAGGTAGATCAAAGTGGACCGGCTCAGCGCCTTGGCGAGCGCCTCGGGTTTGGCGATGGCCAGGTTCTTCGGCGCGAGTTCGCCGAAGACCATCTGCACCGCGGTGGAGAACAGCAGCGCGACGACGACCGAGATCGCCGTCGTGGCGCCCGCGGGCAGGCCGGTCAGGCCGAGCAGTTCGGCGATGCCGCCGCCGAGGTAGGGCTCGGAGACGTAGCCGACGAGCAGCGCCGTGACGGTGATGCCGAACTGCGCGCCGGAGAGCATGAACGACAGCTTCTGGGTGACGGCGAAGGCGCGTTCCGCGGCCTTGTCGCCCTCTTCGGCGAGCTGGCGCAGGCGGTTGCGGTCGACCGCGACGTAGGCGAACTCCTGTGCGACGAAGTAGCCGGTGGCGGCGGTGAGGAGCAGGACGGACGCGAGTCCGAGCAGGATCAGCACGGGGTGATCACCCGGCACTCGCGGTGCGGCCGGGCCGAGCCCGGCCGCGTACTACAGCCATCTGGCGAAGTCATGCCACTCACGCTAACACGGGCAAACTGGGCTGGTCGGGCGGCGTGCGAGTACCCGACCGTCCACCGAGGACGGTTTGTTACCCACCAGTACGGCGTGGGCGACACCCACCGGGCGCGTCCCGATCTGAACCCATTCGGCCCATAGCGCGGGAGGAGTGACGAAGATCGCTCCGAGCCGCACCCCGGCTACCGCGAGTGACATCGGCCGATGTGCACGTGCAGACGCCAGGGCGGAGTGGACCGACGCCGCGCGGTGGCGAAGATCGGACATCTGAGCTGATCACCCGGGTTGTCAAGCCGAGTCACCCATCCGAGTGAAACCATTACAGTGAATTTGTTCACACCTTTTATTTGCCGGTGGTCTGACACCCTCCGTGGTCGTTTTATCGTCCTTAGCACGAAGCCCCGATGTGATCAACCACGATTTTTCGGCATTCCCGTCATTTACGCTCGGTGAGGCCACGGCGGATGTGGATCACCAGCTTGGCGGTAGTGACTGGTTCCACAGGACCCGTACGTTGCTCGGACATCGATATCACCGGTGAAGAATCTCGGAGTCGTGATGCGGGCTGTGTCGGTCAATGAATACACGGGCGCCCAATTGCGGCGGTTGTGCTTGGCCATCGGATTGGAGCACCGCGCCGACGAAGTGGTCGAGGTGGTGGCGGACCTGCTGGGTCCGGCGGGCACCCGGGGTCTGGCCGAACCGCCGCTGTGGCGCTCCGACGTCGCCGACGACCACTCCCCCGTGGAGTACTCGGTGGCGTTCGAGGAGGACGGCTCGCACACGCTGCGGATGCTCATCGAGTGCGTGGCGGCGACGCCGGGGCCGCGGCAGAACATGGCCGCCGCGCTGGCCGCGCTGGACCGGCTGGCCGAGCGCTACCCGCTGGCCACCGACAAGTTCGACGAGGTGCGCGACCTGTTCCTGCCCGAGGACCCGCAGGGCGTGTTCACCCTGTGGTTCTCCTTCGTGGTCCGGTCCGAGGGCCCGCCCATGGTCAAGGTCTACCTCAACCCGGAGGTGCGCGGCCAGGCGAAGGCCGACAGCCTGGTCCGCACCGCGCTGAGCAGGCTGGGCTTCACCGGCAGCTTCGACTGGATCCTCGCCCACCAGCCCCGGCCGGGTTCCACCCTGGACCGGTTCTCGTTCTTCGCGCTGGACCTGGAGGACACCGCCTCGGCCAGGGTGAAGCTCTACCAGTCGCACTTCGCCGCGACGGTGGCCGAGGCGCAGTTCGCCGCGGGCGCCACCGACGCCGCCGACACCGCGCGGGTCGCCGAGTTCACCGCGCTGGTCGGCGGGCCGGGCCCGTTCAGCCGCAGGCCACTGGTGTCCAGCCACACCTTCCTGGCCAGCGACTCCGCCCGGCCGAAGGGCTACTCGCTGTACGTACCGGTGCGCGACTACGTGCGCGACGACGCGGTGGCGCTGGACCGGACGCGGCGGGCGCTGCGCAGCTTCGGGGTGGACACCGCGGCGCTGGAGCGGGCGGTGCGCGCGGTCACCGACCGGCCGCTGGCCGAGGGCGTCGGGCTGCTGGCGCACGTGTCGCTGCGGATGGGCCCGCCGCGGCCGGGCGTCACGGTGTACCTGTCGGCCGAGGCCTACGAGGTGAACCGCCCGTCCCGGGCCAGGGTGGGCGCGGCATAACTCCCGGTGTGGTTGCGTACACCGCACCGAAATGGGTCACGAACCCACGCGACAAACGAAAAGGAAGTAACCGCCGATGCCGCTGATGGAGCCGTACCGCATCAAGGTCGTCGAGCCCATCCCCATTCTGACCCGGGCCGAGCGCGAGGCGGCAATGGCCAGGGCGGGCTACAACCCGTTCAATCTGCGGGCCGACGAAATCACCATCGACCTGCTCAGCGACTCGGGCACCAACGCCCTTTCCTCGGCACAGCAGGCAGCAGGCATGGTGGGCGACGAGACCTACGCCGGGGCGCGGTCGTTCTTCCGCTTCCGCACGGTCGTGGAGAACCTGACCGGCTACCCGCACATCATGCCGGTGCACCAGGGCCGGGCCGCGGAGCGGATCCTCTTCGGCGCCGTCCTCAAGCCGGGCGACCTGTCGATCAGCAACACCCACTTCGACACCACCAGGGCCAACGTCCAGCTCTCCGGCGGCACCGCCGTCGACCTGCCGTGCGCGGAGGCCAAGAACCTCGACAGCCGCGACCCGTTCAAGGGAAACATCGACCTCGCCGCCCTCGAAGCCGCGCTCGCGGGCCCCGACCCGGTCGGCCAGGTGATCATGACGGTCACCAACAACGGCGGCGGCGGCCAACCGGTCTCCATGGCCAACCTCGCCGCCGCCACCGAACTCTGCCGCGCCCACGGCGTCCCCTGCTTCCTCGACGCCGCCCGCTTCGCCGAGAACGCCTGGCTGGTCATCCAGCGCGAGGAGGGCTGGGCCGACAAGACCCCGCACGAAGTCGCCCGAGCCGCGTTCGACCTGGCCGACGGCGCGGTCGCCAGCCTCAAGAAGGACGCCATCGCCCACATGGGCGCCTTCCTCGCCGTCCGCGACGAGGCCCTGGCCAAGCAGTGCGAACTGGTCCTCACCGCCACCGAGGGCTTCCGCACCTACGGCGGCCTGGCGGGCCGGGACCTGGAGATGCTGGCCACGGGGATGGAGGAGGTCGTCGAACCCGACTACCTGCGCTCCCGCGAAGACGCCACCCGCTACCTCGGCGAACTCATCAACACGGTCGGCGTCTCCATCGTCGAACCCGCGGGCATCCACGCCCTCTACCTCAACGCCGGACGGCTCCTGTCCCACCTGCCCCCGCACCGCTTCCCCGGCCACGCCCTGGCCACCGAGCTGTACCTCGCGGGCGGCATCCGCTGCGCCGAACTCGGCTCCCTCTACCTCGGCGAGGAAGACGCCGAGGGCAACCTGGTCAAGGCGGCCCCGTACGAACTCGTCCGCCTGGCCATCCCCCGGCGCGTCTACACCCAGAGCCACCTGGAGTACGTGGCGGAGGTCCTGGGCGAGATCGCCAAGGACCCGACGGCGGTCCCCGGCTACCGGGTGGTGGAGTCCCCGCCGCTGCTGCGGCACTTCAACTGCCGGGTCGAGCCGGTCCGGGACTGACCCGGGGCGGGCCTGCCCGTGCGGAGCGGACCCGCCCCAGGGGGCGGGCCTGTTCCCGAGGCGGGACCGAGCCGGGCGGGGCGGGCGAACCTCGCCGCGATCGGCGGCGACACCGCACCCCGTCGCCACGCCCCGGACGGGGCAGGCTCCGCGCGCAGCGCAGAGGAGGCGCAGCCCGGCAGCGGCAGGGTTCCATGTCGCACGGCGGCAGGATTTCCGCACATCGGCGGAAGTCCTGCCACCACCGGTAGCGGATCGGCACGACGCGGCGGGGCTCCGCCACCGGCGCAGGATCAGCACGACGCGGCGGGGCTCCGCCACCGGCGCAGGATCGGCACGATGTGGCGGGGCTCGCCACCGGCGAGGGTTCTGCCGGTGGCGCGGGCTCCGCATCATGCGGCGGGGGTTCCACGCGGTGCGGGTGGCAGGTGCCCCTGTCCGGCCGAACCCCCCGGACCTGCCCCATCCCCCGAACCTGCCCAGAGGCGCGGACGCGGTGCCGTCGGGGTGGCCCACGACGAGTCGCACCACGCCCGCGAGCGCACCGCCGCCACCCCGTGGACGGGTGACCCCGTGGACGGGTGGCGGCGGCAGGCCGAGAGCGGTCCACGCGGTCAGCGTGTGGACGAGAGTCGGGTACGGGACGGGCGGCGGCGCGGGCGCTGCTCGACTGCCGGGCCGGGCTCGACATCGCGGAGCCGCTCGATCGGAGCGGCTCGACATCGCGAGCCGCTCGATGCAGGCGCCGACCGACCACCGGAGGGCGGGCTCAGCTCCCGCAGGCCGCGCGCGTCCGCACACCTCGCCACCGTGCGCTCGGCAGCAGGGGCCGCTCAGGCGGGCGTGGCGGCGAGGTCCGGGTCAGGCGTGGTCTGCTCGCCCGCGGTGGTGTGGCCGTGACCGGGCAGGGCGGCATGGACGTGGGGTACGACAACGTCTGCGAGCCGCCACTGCCACCACCCCCGTGGCCGTCCTCGCCCCCCGCGCGCCATTCCGACTCAAGCTTACCCGCGAGCACCGACAATCCACGGCTTCCGACCGAATGCCTGTGGACAACTCACGCTGGGCGGGAGAACACCTGTGGTCTCCCGCCACCACCCCGGCGCAGAACATCGTGGGCGGGCCCCATGGTACCGGGCTCGCGCCCGGGAGCGGGTCAGGCAGAGGCGCGTGCGAGCTGGTCCATCGTGTACTGCACGAGCCGCACCAGGACCTCCTTGCTCGACTCCCGTTCGCGGGCGTCGCAGCGGACGACCGGGACCGAGGGGTCGATGTCGAGGGCTTGGCGGACCTCTTCGACCGTGTGGTCCCAGGAGCCCTCGAAGCCGTTGACGGCGACGATGAAGGGGATGTGCCTGCGCTCGAAGAAGTCGATCGAGGGGAAGCTCGAGTCCAGCCTGCGGGTGTCGACCAGGACGATGGCGCCGAGGGCGCCGTGGGCGAGTTCGTCCCACATGAACCAGAAGCGGTTCTGCCCGGGGGTGCCGAAGAGGTACAGGACCACCTGCGGGTTGATGGTGATGCGGCCGAAGTCGAGGGCGACCGTGGTGGTCTCCTTGCCCTCGATGAGGCGCATGTCGTCGACGCCGACGCTGGCCTCGGTCAGGACCTCCTCGGTCCGCAGGGGCGGGATCTCGCTCACCGAGTTCACCATCGTGGTCTTGCCGACGCCGAAGCCGCCCGCCACCACGATCTTGACCGAGGTGGGGATCACCAGCGTGTCGCTCACCTGTCAGATCCTCCGAATGCCATCGAGTACCGCCTGCAGGAGCTTCGTGTCGGTGATCTCCGTGGTCTGGAACATCGCCCCCGCGAGGACGTCACCGCGTTCGATCAGGTCGCTGATGAGGACCTTCACCACCACCAACGGCACGTTGAGGTAGGCGGCGACCTCGGCCACCGACAGCGGCACCGTGCAGACCTCGATGATCTGCAGGTGCTCGGGGCTCAGCGCGGAGGTGTCCGACGGGGAGCGCGAGGCCCTGATCTGGGTCACCAGGTTGAGGTTCGGGGCGTTGGGGCGGGTGCGGCCCCTGGTCATCGCGTACGGGCGCACCAGTGGGCCCGCCGCCTCGTCGAACCACCAGTCCTGGTCGCCGGTCACCACGGCGCCACCGCCGGGGCGGCCGTCATGACGGGCGCCTGCCGGGGACCGCGACCGGGGCGGCGGCCCCGCCGCGCGGTGCCGAGGCCAGGTGGGCGCCGACCCGCTTGACCAGCATGTTCATCTCGTAGGCGATCATGCCGACGTCGGCGTCCTCCTCACCGAGGACGGCCAGGCAGGCGCCGCGGCCCGCGGCGGTGACGAACAGGAACGCGTGGTCCATCTCGACGATGGTCTGGCGCACCTGGCCGCCGTTGAACTGCCTGCCGGTGCCCCTGGCCAGGCTCTGGAAGGCCGAGGCCATGGCCGAGAGGTGCTCAGAGTCGTCCTTGGACAGCTCTGCGGAGCGCCCGAGCAGCAGTCCGTCCGCGGAGAGCACGACCGAGTGGCGGATGCCCACCACCCTGCGGACGAGGTCGTCCAAAAGCCAGTTCAGCTGCTGGTCCTGGCCGATCTTGTCGTTCACCGTGTGCTGTCCTTCCCCGTTGTCACACAACACTTCGACATGATCATCACTTACCCGTGGTCACCCACGGCACCGGTGCGTCACTGCCCGGTCCGGTCCTCGTCGGCGTCCTCGGCACGCCGGGCGTCCCGGGTGCCGCGCTGGAATGCCGACATCGTGTTGCGCACCCGTTCGGCGGTGTGCTCCCCGGCCTGCGGCAGCGGGTCGGCCTCCCAGTCCGGGATCAGCGGCTCGTCGCGGAGCTGGGGGGCGAGGTTCTGCTGTCGTTTGCGCCGCGGCAGCAGTGGGCGTTCGCCCTCCGACCGCGAGTGCCCGTTCTGCGTGTGCGACTGCCCAACTCCGTTCTCGACCGGGAGCGCGTCCGCGTGCGGGGTCTCCGGCGCTTCCTCATCGGTGAGGGGCCACTGGGCGGCGTCGGGGTCGGCGGTGGTGATCGATCCCCCGTCCTCGCCCAGGGCGTCGGACCAGAACTTGTCGATCCCGCCCCGGTAGGGCGAGTCCACGGTCTCCACGGCGGTGTCCAGCGCGACGGCGGTGCCGCCGCCCTCCTCCGGCAGCCGGTCGAGCTGCTTGCGCGGCCGGGGGCTGGGGGTGTCGGACTCGGGCACGAAGTCGACGTTCTCGGCGACGATCTCCGACGGGATGAACACCAGTGCGACGGTGCCGCCGTAGGGCGACTCGCGCAACTCGACGCGGATGGCCCGGCGCGCGGCCAGCCGGGCGACGACGAACAGGCCCAGGCGGGATTCCCCGCGCAGCGCCATGGCGTCGAACTCGGGCGGGTGGGCGAGCATCTGGTTGGCCTGCTCGCGGTCCTCGGCGGTCATGCCCAGGCCGTGGTCCTCGATCTCGACGACGACTCCGCCGGAGACCTGGGAGGTGTAGACCTCGACCTGGGAGCGGGGCGGGGAGAACGACGCGGCGTTGTCGACCAGTTCGGCGACCAGGTGGATGGTGTCGGCGACGGCCACGCCCTGCAGGGCGACGTCGGGCACCTGGCGGACGCGGACGCGGACGTACTGCTCGGTCTCGGCGACGGCGGCGCGCAGGATGTCGAGCAGGCGCACCGGCTTGCGCCACTGGCGACCGGGCTGCTCACCGGCGAGGATGATCAGGTTCTCGGCGTTGCGGCGGGCGCGGGTGGCGAGGTGGTCGAGCTGGAACAGCGCGTCGAGGTGCTCGGGGTTCTCCTCCTCGCGCTCCATCTTGTCGAGGATCTTGAGCTGGCGGTGGACCAGGCCCTGGTGGCGGTGGGCGATGCCGAGGAAGACGCGGTTGACGCCCTCGCGGGCCTGGCTCTCCTTCACCGCGGCGGCGATGGCGGTGTACTGGGCGGCGTTGAACGCGTCGGCCACCTGCCCGATCTCGTCGGTGCCGTAGTCCAGCGGGGGGACCTCGGCGCCGACGTCGACCCGCTCGCCCTGCCGCAGCCGGTCGACGATGCTGGGCAGCCGTTCGTGGGCCAGCTTCAGGGAGTCGTTCTTAAGTTCGTCGAGCCGGGTGACCAGGGCCTTGTTGACCAGCCTGCGGGAGATGCGGACGGCGAGCACGATGCCGGTGACCACCGCGAGCAGGGCGATCAGCGAGCCGACGATGACCTCGAAGAACTTGTCGTCGGCGCGTTGCAGGCCCAGGTCGACACCGTTGGTGGCCTGCTGCCTGGCCAGGTTGAGGATCTGCTCGGAGGTGTCGCTGCTCAGCGCCTCCCAGTCCCCGGCGGTGATCGGCGGCACCGCCTCGTCGGCGTCGCGGCCGGAGACGCGGTCGGTGGGCACCAGGCCGATCATGGCGTCCTCGGCGGCGGTCAGCCGCGTCCAGGCGTCGGAGCCGGTGAGCTTGCGGTAGGAGTCCCGGACGCCGTCGGTCGCGTTGGGCACGGCGGTCGCCATGGTGGCCCGGTAGGAGCCGACCAGGGTGGCGAAGTCGACGTGCTGCTCGGCGGTGAACCCGCGGGCGGCGATGGCGGCGGAGGCCAGCGAGGAGGCCCGGGACATGCGGTCCGCGGAGCGGAAGAAGTCGGTCGCGGTCAGTCCGGCCTGCACGACGACGGCGTCGGGGACGATGCGCGCCTGGGTGTCGAACAGGTCGGCACCGGCGTCGAGGACGCTGTTGTAGTAGTCGTAGATCTCCACCTGCGTGGCCCGGCCCGCCTCGACCTGCGCGCGGCGCTGCTGCAGCGGGTCGAGGGCCTGGTTGAGGGCGGTGACCTTCTCGTTGACCTCGGCGGGGGCGCTGGTGGTGAGGGCGGCGAGGGCGGTGTCCAGTTCCTGGATCGCCCGGTCGGTGGTCTGCTGCTGCGCGGCGAGGGGGCCGTCGTTGGTGCCGGGGGCGCTCAGCGCGGTCATGGTGAGCTGCCGCTCGCGCTGCAGCGCGGCGAAGGTGTTGATCGCCGGGATCGAGGCGTCCTTGACACCGCTGGTCACGGCCTTGAGGTAGATGCCGTCGAAGACGGTGTAGGACGAGAACACCGCCCACATCACCAGCAGGATGACGCTGGGCACGACGACGACACCGGTCAGGCGGGACCGGATCGTCGTCGGCGACTTGGCGGGCGCACCGTTCTTCAGCTTCACGGCTCTCCACGGTTCCTGGCCGCGGCACGCGGCTGCGCGCGTGTCCGCGCCCCGATCAGGGGTTCGTGCGGGGACGGGTGGGGGTGGTCCACGGGGGTGGATCGGACCGCGGTGTGCCTTGTGGGCCCGGGTCCGCCCGGTGGCGGGGTGAGCCGCGGTGGCGCCGAGGGCGCGCACCGGCAGGCGGCACGCTGGTCAGCGGCACGCATCGCACGGACAACACCTCGCATCGGCACGTCTGGTTCGGCACATCTGGTATGCGTCTCGACTCTCACCTGTATTCGTACGCGCGCCCCCCAATGAGGTAATCGCCCTCACGAGTGAAACGCTGGACTGAACCATGATCCATCTTACTCAGAGCCAGTGTTCACCTGCGGTGCGCGAGGACAAAGCCTACCGGTTCACTCTTCCGTGAAAGCACCCGGTCCGACCCCTGAGACACGCGGGTGGTCGCTCACCCGGCTGGCCGAAACGCAGCGCACCCCGGGCGACGCGCAACGCGCACCCGGGCGTGTCGGGTACCCAGGGAATCTATTCAGGACATTTCTGGAACCACTCCGGAAACCCCGTGGACCCGCACCCGGCCCGGCGCGGCCCGGTAGCGGTACCCGACGCCGCGCACGGCGAGGATGGGCGAGTCCCGCCCGCCCCACCCGAGCTTGCGGCGCAGCCGCAGCACCGCGAACTTCACCCGGTCCGGCCCCACCCCCGCCGGGTCGTCCCAGACCGCCGCGAGCAACTGCCCGAGCGACAGGACCGCCCCCGCGTGCCGCACCAGGGTGGTGAGCAGCCGGAACTCGATGGCGGTCAGCTCCACCTCCCGCCCGGCGACGGTCACCACCCGGCTCCGGTGGTCGACGCGCACCAGGCCGTCGTCGTACACCCCGGCGACCCCACCCACCCCGGTGCCGCCCGAGCGGCGCAGCAGCGCCTCCACCCTGGCCAGCAGCTCCGAGCAGGAGAACGGCTTGGCCAGGTAGTCGTCGGCGCCCGCACGCAGGCCGCGCACCTTGGCCGAGACGGTGTCGTGCGCGCCGAGCAGCAGCACCGGCAGGTCGGCGAGGTCGCGCACCCGCTCCAGCACCGACCAGCCGTCCATCCCGGGCAGCTCCACGCCGAGCAGGACCAGGTCGGGGCGCACCTGGTAGAGCAACCGCAGCGCGGACCGCCCGTCCGAGGTGGACACGAACTCGTGCCCACTGGCGTCGAACAACCCCCGCAGCACCCGCTCGACACCCGGCTCGTCGTCGACGGCCAGTATCCGGGCCACCCGGCCACCCCACTTCCCTCGGCGGCCCGCGTCCGCCCGGCCCGTGCCGGACCAAAGTACGACCGCACCCGACCGTCCGCACGGGACACGTCACCCGACCAGGTGGCACGCGCAACCGACCCGCAACCGAGCGGGCACCCGTCGCGCACCCGAGGCCCGGCAGGGTTGTCGCAGGCGACAACGCCCCCGGGGAGGAACACCATGCGCACCAGCAGCCGCGCCACCACCGCCGCTCTCACCCTCGCCGTCGTCGCGGCGGCCACGCTCAACACCCCCCAGGGCACCTCGGGCGGAGCCACGGCCCCCGGCAACCCGACCCGGGACGCGATCACCGCCGACGGCACCCGCGTCATCGCGAGCGCCATCAGGGCGGGCGGCCCGGCAGCCGCACCCCGCTCGACCACCGACACCGCGTGCACCGACCACTCCTACGCCCTCAACAGGTGGCGGGTCAGCGGAACCCTGACCTGGTACTACAACGGCAGGGCTGCCGCCCCCGCCGTCGCCGACACCGCGCTGCCCGCCCTCACCAGCGCCTCCGACACCGTCGCCACGGGCGTCAACCGCTGCGGCAAACCCGCCACCTTCACCACGGTCTACGCCTACGGCGGCGAGGTCGGCGCCACCGCGCAGATCAGCGCGGACGGCCGCTGCACCGGCAACGACGGCAAGTCGGTCACGAGCTGGGGCGCGCTGCCCCCGGGGGTGCTCGCCTACACCTGCACCTTCGCCACCGAGCAGGGCCTCGTGCTCACCTCCGACACCCTGCTCGACAACCGCGCCCACACCTGGTTCACCACCCGCCCCGAGAACTGCGCGAACGCCTACGACCTGGAAACCACGCTGACCCACGAACGCCTGCACACGGCCGGACTGGCCCACGTGAACCAGGCGGCGAGCCCCGACCAGGTCATGACCCCCGCCTCACCCCCGTGCGAGACCAGCCGCCGCACCCTGGGCGCGGGCGACTACGCGGGCCTGGCCGCCCTGGCCGCCCAGAACTGAACGACCTAGCGCAAGGTCCCCAGGTACCGGGTCACCTGGATCTCGATGACCACACGTTCCGGGTTCGGACGCGGTTCGCGGTAGCGCCGCGCGTACCGCCGCTCCGCGTCAGCCACCGCACCGGCATCTGCGCGGACCACCGCCGGTCCCTCCAAAGTGGACCAACGCGCACCGTCCACCTGGCACACCACCGCCGTGCCGCCGTCGCGGAGGTTGCGGGCCTTGCGGGAGGCGCCGTGGGTGATGACGCGGGCGGTGGCCGTCTCCGGGTCGTACGTGACGCCGACCGGCACGACGTGCGGAGTGCCGTCCGGGCGGAGCGTGGTGAGCGTGCACAGGTGCCGCTCACCCCAGAAGGCCAGGAATTCGTCGCTGTGGGCCACCGGCCCAACCTACCCCCACCCGGTCAGGTGTGACGGGCGACAACGCGAAACTGGTTGGCATGGGCAACGAAATCAGTTAGCGTAGCTAACCTAAAGATTTCCTCAGGCTGGAGGTATCAGGGTGCCGAAGGGGCGCACGCGGACACTCGCCGAGCTGGGGCCTCGGTACAAGTGGGTCGCGCTGTCGAACACGACGCTCGGGCTGCTCATCGCCACGATCAACTCCTCGATCGTGCTGATCGCGCTGCCCGACATCTTCAAGGGGATCGACATCAACCCGCTGGACCCGAGCAACACCGGGTACCTGCTGTGGCTGATGATGGGGTTCCTGGTGGTCACCGCCGTGCTGGTGGTGAGCTTCGGCAGGCTGGGCGACATGTACGGCCGGGCGCGGATGTACAACACCGGCTTCGCCATCTTCACGCTGTCGTCGATCCTGCTGGCCGCGACCTGGATGCACGGCGACGCCGCCGCCTGGTGGCTGATCTCGTGGCGGATCGTGCAGGGCGTCGGCGGCGCCTTCCTGATGGCCAACTCCAGCGCCATCCTCACCGACGCCTTCCCCGCCCACCAGCGCGGCATGGCGCTGGGCATCAACGGGGTCGCGGCGATCACCGGGTCGTTCCTGGGCCTGGTCATCGGCGGTGTGCTGGCGCCGGTCAACTGGCACTGGGTGTTCCTGGTGTCGGTGCCGTTCGGGGTCCTGGGCACGATCTGGGCGTACCTGAAGCTGCACGACACCGGCGAACCGAAGCACGCGCGGATGGACTGGTGGGGCAACATCACCTTCGCCGTCGGGCTGATCGCGGTGCTGGTGGCCATCACCTACGGCATCCAGCCCCACGGCGACAGCGCGATGGGCTGGGGCAACCCGTGGGTGCTCGCGGGCCTGATCGGCGGGGCGCTGGTGCTGGTGGTGTTCGCGGTGATCGAGACGCGGATCGACAACCCGCTGTTCGACCTGTCGCTGTTCACGATCCGCGCCTTCTCCTTCGGCAACCTGGCGAACCTGATGGCCTCGCTCGGTCGCGGTGGGCTCCAGTTCATCCTGATCATCTGGTTGCAGGGGATCTGGCTGCCGCAGCACGGGTACAGCTTCGAGTCGACGCCGCTGTGGGCGGGCATCTACATGCTGCCGATGACCGTCGGCTTCCTGATCTCGGCGCCGGTCTCCGGTGTGCTGTCGGACAGGTACGGCGCCAGGGTGTTCGCCACGGTCGGCCTGGTGGTCACCGCGGGCACGTTCCTGGCGCTGACGCTGCTGCCGGTGGACTTCTCCTACCCGGTGTTCGCCGCCCTGCTGCTGGTGAACGGCCTGGGCATGGGCCTGTTCTCCTCGCCGAACCGGGCCGCGGTGATGAACAGCCTGCCCGGGAACGCGCGCGGGGTGGGCGCCGGGATGACGGCCACGTTCCAGAACTCGGCGATGGTCCTGTCGATCGGGGTGTTCTTCGGGCTGATCATCGCCGGGCTGTCGACGAACCTGCCCTCGGCCATGGCCACCGGGCTCACCGCGCACGGCGTCCCGGCCGAGCAGGCCGCCCAGGTCGCGGCGCTGCCCGCGGTGGCGGTGCTGTTCGCGGCGTTCCTGGGCTACAACCCGATCGAGCAGCTCCTCGGGCCGACGCTGTCGTCGCTGCCCGCGGACCAGAGCGCGTTCCTCACCGGCCGCAGCTTCTTCCCGAACCTGATCAGCGGCCCGTTCTCCGACGGGCTGACCGTGGCGTTCGTGTTCGCCATCGTCGCGTGCCTGATCGGCGCGGTGGCCTCGTGGTTCGCCGTGGAGGAGCGGCGGGCCGAGCCGGAGGGGCACCACGAGACCGTGGGCGAGGAGCTGGCCGGGATCGCCGGTGAGCTGACCGCCAGCACCCCGGCCCGCGGGTCGGGCTGACCCGCCGGACCCGGCCGAGGCGGCCGTCCCCACCGGGGGCGGTCGCCTCGGTCGTCCCGGGGTCGCCTCTCAGCGCGGGCGGCGGGAGCGTGGTAGTTCTCATGCGCACCCCACCAGACCCGGGAGGTCCGGATGCGCACGGCTGTGATCGGCACGATCGACGGCGACGGCCTGGTCGTGGCCGACGTCCTGGACGACGGCGCGCTCGCCGTCACCCGCGCGCTGCCCGAGGTCCGGGAGCCGTCCTTCCTGCACCTGGCGGGCGGCACCCTGTACGCGGTGAACGAGCTGCCCGAGGGCACCGTGACCGCCCTCGACCCGGCCGACCTCACCGTCCGCCGCACCCGCCCCACCCTGGGCGCCCAGCCCACCCACCTCACCACCCACGCCGGGCACCTGGTCGTCGCCCACTACCTCGACGGCACGGTCGGCGCGCACCCCCTCGCCGCCGACGGCACCCCCGGCGAGAGCACCACCCGGCTGCGCCACGAGGGCGCCGAGCCCCACGCCCACCAGGTCCTGCCCGACCCGTCCGGCCGGTGGCTGATCTCCGTCGACCTCGGCTCGGACGCGGTGCACACCCACCGGATCACCGACGGCACCCTCACCGCGCACGCCCGGCTGGACCTGCCGCCCGGCCTCGGCCCCCGCCACCTGGCCTTCCACGGCGACCGCGCGCACATCGTCGGCGAGCTGCGCCCCGAGCTGGTCGCCGCCGACTGGGACGCGGCCACCGGCACCTTCACCCCCGCCTGGACGCTGCCGCTGCCCGCGGGCAACCAGCCCGCCGAGATCGTCCTGTCCCCCGACGGCCGCTTCGCCTACGCCACGCTGCGCGGGGACAACACCGTCGCGGTCGTCGACCTGGAACACCGTGAGGTCGTGCAGGCCGTCCCCGTGGGCGGCGACTGGCCCCGCCACTGCGCCCTGGACGGAACGCACCTGTACGTCGCCAACCAGCGGTCGCACTCGGTCACCCGGCTGCCGTGGAACCCGGCGACCGGGCTGCTGTCGGAGCCGGTGGGCGAGACGCGCGTGCGCGGTGCGTCGATGGTCGCCTTCCTCGACTGACCGTCAATCCTTGCCGGGCAAGGACGCCAGGCCGTGAATCGCGGCCTTAACTGGGAAGGTGCTGCCCGGAACGCGAACCAGGGGCCAAGGGCATCACGTTTCCGGAAGTGTCTTGACAATCCCGAGAACCACCGACCACTCTGGGGCGCAATGGTCTAAACCACTCGGTGGTTGTTCGGGAAGGGTGCCGCTCGTGAGGGTTCGGTCGAGATCTGCGGTGGGTGGGGTCGCCTTGGCGGCGACGGTGGCGCTGGCGCTGGCGGGGTGCGCCGGTTCCTCCGGCGGGAGCGGGCAGGCCGCGCAGTCCGGGCCCCGGACGGTGACGGTGTGGCTGATGAACGGGTCGGCGCCGACCACGCTGACCGACGCGCTGCACAAGGAGTTCCAGGCGGCGCACCCCGGGGTGACCGTCAAGTACGAGATCCAGCAGTGGAACGGCATCCAGGACAAGCTGACCACCGCGCTGTCCGGCAACGACGCGCCGGACGTGATCGAGATCGGCAACACCCAGGCGCCGAAGTTCGCCGCCGCGGAGGTGCTGACCGACCTGACCGCCGACGCGGGCGCGCTCAGCGGTGACCAGTGGCTGGCCAGCCTCAAGGCCTCCGGCTCCTGGGACGGCAAGCAGTACGCGATCCCGTTCTACGCGGCCAACCGCGAGGTGCTCTACCGCAAGGACATGTTCGACAAGGCAGGCATCACCGCCGCCCCGACCTCGCGGCAGGAGTGGCTCGACGCCATCGCCAAGCTGCGCGCCACCTTCGGCTCGGACCCCGACTTCCAGGCCCTCTACCTGCCCGGCCAGAACTGGTACAGCCTGCTGTCGTTCATCTACGACGAGGGCGGCGACATCGCCGAGCAGGACGGCACCAAGTTCACCGCGTCCCTCGACTCCCCCCAGGCCAAGGCGGGCCTGGAGTTCTACAAGCAGCTCACCGAGGCATCCGGCACCAAGGCCCCCAAGGACGCCGACGAGCAGACCCCGGAGCAGGCGGGCATCTACGGCGGCGGCAAGGTCGCCATGTTCATCGGCCTGCCGTGGGAGGTGGCCACCGCGGCCAAGTCCGACCCCACGCTGACCGAGAAGACCTCGGCGTTCCCCATCCCGTCGAAGGACGCGGGCAAGACCGCCCCGGTGTTCCAGGGCGGCTCCAACCTGGCGATCCCGGCCAGGAGCGCGAACCAGGACCTGGCCAAGGACTACCTCAAGCTCATGGCGAGCGCGAAGTACCAGGCCGACTTCGCCAAGGCGGGCATGATCCCCGGCACCTCCTCCGACACCTCCGCGCTCGACGCCGACCCGGTGAACGCGGCGATGGCCAAGGCGTCCAAGAACGGCCGGTCCGTCCCGGCCACCCC
>NZ_JAJCXD010000123.1:0-6543 GCF_021056305.1 Actinokineospora sp. PR83 | reverse complement strand
CCGCGCCGCCCGCTGTCGGACCTCGCGGTCCCGTACCTGATGCTCGCCCCGGCCGTGGTGGTCATGCTGGCGCTGCTGGCGTGGCCCGCCCTGCAGGTGCTCGGCATCAGCTTCCGCAAGCTCGACCTCGGCGAACTGGTGCGCGGCGAGGTGGAGTGGGTCGGGTTCGACAACTACGCCGAGGTCCTCTCCGACCCGGAGTTCTGGACCGTCACGGTGCGCACGGTGGTGTTCACCGCCGCCGTCGTCGCCGTCACCGTCGGGCTGGGCCTGGCCATCGGCGTCCTCATGCGACACCTGGGCCCCGGGGTGCGCGCGGTGCTCCAGATCAGCCTGGTGCTGGCCTGGGCCACGCCGATCGTGGCCACCACGACGGTGTTCCAGTGGATGTTCGACCAGGAGTACGGCATCCTCAACAAGACCCTGGTCGCCCTGGGCATGGACTCCTTCCGGGGCCACTCGTGGTTCTCCAGCGGCGCGAGCACGCTGACGGTCATCGGCCTGCTGGTGGTGTGGCAGGCGACGCCGTTCATCGGGTTCACCCTCTACGCCGGGCTGGTCAACACGCCGAGGGACCTCTACGAGGCCGCCGCCATCGACGGCGCGACGCCGTGGCAGGCGTTCCGGGCGGTGAGCTGGCCGTCGATCCGGCCGATGCTGACGCTGGTGACGTTCCTGTCGGTGCTGTGGGACTTCAAGGTCTTCACCCAGGTCTGGGCGATCCGCCAGGGCGGCCCGGACGGCGGCAGCACCACGCTGCCGGTGCTGCTCTACCTCAAGGGCATCTCGGCGAGCCACTTCGGCGTGGCCGCCGCGGTGGCCGTGCTGATGCTGGTCGTGCTGGTCGCGGTCACCTGGCGGTACATGCGCCTGCTGGTCCGCTCACCGGAAACGGAGCTGTAGCCGATGACAACGCGTTCGCAGCGCAGGTGGCTGTCCGCGCTGGGGCTGGCCGTCGCGGCGGTCTTCGCCTTCCCGACGTACTGGATGCTGACCACCGCGCTCAAGACGCCCGCGCAGATCCTCTCCCCCGCCTACGACCTGATCCCGCTGGGCGTGACGCTGGCCAACTTCACCACCGCGCTGGGCAAGGCCGGGTTCACCACGTTCCTGGTCAACAGCCTCATCGTCACCCTGGGGTCGGTGGCGTGCGCGCTGGCCGCCGGGCTGCTGGCCGCGGTGCCGCTGGCGCGGATGCGCTTCACCGGCCGCAAGGGCTTCCTGCTGCTGGTGCTCGTCGCGCAGCTCGCGCCGCTGGAGGCGCTGTTCGTGCCGATGTACCTGATCATGCGCGACGCCGACCTGCTCAACTCCCTGGCCGGGCTGCTGCTGGTGTACGTGGCGTTCACGCTGCCGTTCACCGTGTGGACGCTGCGCGGGTTCGTCAAGGGCATCCCGGTCGAGCTGGACGAGGCCGCCATGGTCGACGGCTGCAGCCGGTTCGGGGTGTTCCGCCGGATCACGCTGCCGCTGCTGGGCCCCGGCCTGGTCTCGACGTCGGTGTTCAGCTTCGTGACCGCGTGGAACGAGTTCCTCTACGCGCTGGTCTTCCTGCGCGACCAGCCCAAGCAGACGCTGCCGGTGTGGCTGTCGTCGTTCAAGACCGCGTTCGGCACCGACTGGGGCGGCATCATGGCCGCCTCGGTGGTGTACGCGATCCCGGCGCTGGTGTTCTTCCTGCTGGTGCGGCGCAGGCTCGTGACCGGTGGCGTGAGCGGGGCGGTGAAGGGGTGAGCGGGGTGCACGAGCTGGCCGAAGCGGTGCTGCTGCCCGGTTTCGCGGGCACCACGGCACCGGACTGGGTGCGCGACCGGCTCGCCGCCGGTCTGGGCGGGGTGGTGCTGTTCGGCCGCAACGTCGTCGACGACGAGCAGGTCGCCGCGCTGACCGCGCAGTTGCGGGCCGACCGCGGCGACGTCGTGATCGGCATCGACGAGGAGGGCGGCGACGTCACCCGCCTCGACGCGGTGACCGGTGCCCGGCTGCCCGGCCCGCTGGCCCTGGGCGCGGCCGGGGACCTGCGGCTGACCCGGGCGGCCGGGGCGGCGCTCGGCGCCCGGCTGGCGGCCTGCGGCATCACCCTCGACCTCGCCCCGTGCGCCGACCTGACCCTGACCCCGGACGACCCGATCATCGGCGTCCGCGCCTTCGGCCACCGTGCCTACGCCGCCGCCGCGCACGTCGCCGAGTACGTGCGCGGATTGCAGGAGCACGGGGTGGCCGCCTGCGCCAAGCACTTCCCCGGCCACGGTGCGTCCACATCGGACTCCCACCACGAGCTGCCGGTGCTGCCGCGCACCGTGGAGCAACTGCGCGCGGTGGAGTTCCTGCCGTTCCGCGCGGCCATCGCCGCGGGGGTGCGGTCGGTGATGACCGGCCACCTGGTCGTGCCGGAGTGGGGTTCCGAGGCCGCGACGGTCAACCCGGTGGCGATCGGGACCGCGCTGCGCGGTGAACTCGGCTTCACCGGGACCGTGGTGACCGACGCGCTGGAGATGGGCGCGCTGGCCGGTCACCTGGGCAACGCCGACGGGCTCGCCGACGCCGCCGTCCGCTCGCTGCGGGCGGGCGCGGACGCGCTGTGCGTCGGCGGGCAGATCGCCGACGCCGAGGCCGTCGTCGCCATCGTCGACGCCATCGTGGCCCGGGTCCGCGCGGGTGACCTCACCGAGGAACGCCTGGCCGAGGCCGCCGAGCGGACCCGCGCCCTCGGCGCCCCGCCCCGGCGGGCCACCCGCCCCGACGACGGCGGGCTGGGCCAGGTCATCGCCCGGCGTGCCCTGCGCTCGCGCGGGTCCGCCCGGCTCCCGGCAGACCCGCTCGTGCTCGACGTCGAGGTGGCGCCGACGATCGCCGCAGGCCCCGGCCCGTGGGGCCTGGCCCCGCACCTGGCCGACCTGCTCCCGGGCGCCACCGCCGTGCGCGTCGACCCTGGTGACCCCGGCGACGCGGTGTCGCGGGCGCGGGCGCGCGGGGAGGTCGTCGTGGTCACCCGCGACGCGCACCGGCACCCCGACGTGGTGGCGCTGCTCGACGCACTGGTGGCCGCGGTGCCGGTGGTGGTGCACGTGGAGACCGGTGTCCCCGGACCGGACCGGGGCGCCACCGCGCGCATCGACACCTCCGGCGCCTCCTGGTCCGGTCTGCGCGCCGCGGCCGAGGCCGTGGCGGCGCTGACCCCCGGGGCGAGACCCGCCCCCTGACAAGCTCGGTGGTGGCCGGAAGTCCCACCGGCCACCACCGCGGCGTGCTCGCGCACGCCTCCACCCGGAATCCGACTGCTCCTCCCGAGTGGACTTGGTGGTCTGGACCTTGTTCCAGAAATTGGTCTGGACCACAGTTGACATGGTATCCCTGCTCCCTGCCGAGGTGATCAAATGTCCAGGATCAAGTGGCATCTGACCGCGGCGGCCGCTGCCGCGGCCGCCCTGACACTCGGGATCGTCGCCGCCCCCGCGGGCGCCGCCGCCACCCCCACCGCCGAGTTCACCAAGACCCAAGACTGGGGAACCGGCTGGGAAGGCAAGTACACCATCCGCAACGGCGGGACCACCGCGCTCACCGGCTGGAAGGTCGAGTTCGACCTGCCGTCCGGCTCCGCGGTCACGTCCGCCTGGGACTCGACGATGACCAAGTCCGGCAACCACTACACCTTCACGAACCTGGGGTGGAACGGCACGGTCGCCGCGGGCGCCACCGCGTCGTTCGGCTTCAACGGCTCCGGTGGCGGCACCCCCACGGGCTGCAAGCTCAACGGCGCACCCTGCACCGGCGGCACCACCCCGCCCACCACGACGACCACCCCTCCGACCACCACGACTCCCCCGACCACCACCCCGCCCCCCGGCGGGCAGAAGGTCGTCGGGTACTTCGCCGAGTGGGGCGTCTACGGGCGCGGCTACCACGTGAAGAACATCGAGACCTCGGGCTCCGCGGCGAAGCTCACCCACATCAACTACGCCTTCGGCAACGTCACCAACGGCCGGTGCGCCATAGGTGACAGTTACGCCGACTACGAGAAGGCCTACACCGCCGCCGACAGCGTCGACGGCGTGGCCGACACCTGGGACCAGCCGCTGCGCGGCAGCTTCAACCAGCTGCGCAAGCTCAAGGCCAAGCACCCCGGGCTCAAGGTCATCTGGTCCTTCGGCGGGTGGACCTGGTCCGGCGGCTTCACCCAGGCCGCGCAGAACCCCACCGCGTTCGCCGACTCCTGCTACAGCCTGGTCGAAGACCCCCGTTGGGCCGACGTGTTCGACGGCATCGACGTCGACTGGGAGTACCCGAACGCGTGCGGGCTCACCTGCGACAGCAGCGGGCCGCAGGCGTTCAAGAACGTGGTGAGCGCACTGCGGGCGAGGTTCGGCACCGGCAACCTGGTCACCGCGGCCACCACCGCCGACGGCTCCGCGGGCGGCAAGATCGACGCGACGGACTACGCCGCCGCCGCGCCGTACCTGGACTGGATCATGCCGATGACCTACGACTTCTTCGGCGCGTTCACCCCCCAGGGCCCCACCGCCCCGCACTCGCCGCTGACCTCCTACAGCGGCATCCCGCAGCAGGGGTTCTCCACCGCGGACGCGATCGCGAAGTTCAAGTCCAAGGGCGTCCCGGCGGCCAAGCTGCTGCTGGGCGTCGGCTTCTACGGGCGCGGCTGGACCGGCGTCACGCAGAGCGCCCCGGGCGGGTCGGCGACCGGCGCCGCGCCGGGCACCTACGAGCCGGGCATCGAGGACTACAAGGTCCTCAAGAACACCTGCCCGCCCACCGGCACCGTCGGCGGCACGTCGTACTCCTACTGCGGCGGCAACTGGTGGAGCTACGACACCCCGGCCACCATCGCGGGCAAGCGCGCGTGGGCCAAGCAGCAGGGCCTCGGTGGTTCCTTCTTCTGGGAGCTGTCCGGCGACACCGGCGGCGGTGAGCTGATCACCGCACTGGCCCGGTGACCTGCTGAGGAGTCGCGTGAGCGGCCGCCCGGTTCGTCAGGGCGGCCGCTCACCGGCGCCGGATCAGGTCAGCACTGGATCAGCCCAGCACCGGGTCAGCTCAGGACTCCCAGGAGCTGGCCGATGACCTGCCCGGTGGTGATCGGGGTGGCGCCGTGGTCGGCCGCCGCCCGCACGGAGTGTCGGTGCTCGTCGAGGGACCGGTCGACGATCGCGTCGGCCACGCAGAACACCTGCACCCCGGCCAGTGCCGGACCCGCGGCGGACATCAGGCACGCCGCGTGCGCCCGGACACCGGTGAGCAGGAGCTGGTCGCGGCCGAAGCTGTCCAGCAGCGCCCGCAGCCCGCCGAAGTGGTCGGCCGACAGGTCCGCCAGCCAGTGCTCACCGGGGCCGGGGCCACCCTCGAAGCGAACCGAGGACCGGGCCACGGGCACCCCCATCTCGTGGCAGGTCTCCCGGAGCTGGTCGAGGTTGAAGGCCAGGTCCCGCAGCGGGGCGCACTCGGTGTCGATCTCCGCGGGGAGGTCGTGCACCAGGAGCAGCGCGCGGTTCGACCGGCAGCTCCAGGAGGAGGCGCGCTCCGGCAGCACGGCCGCGGCGGACATGTCGTAGGGGTCGGCGACCGGCTGGGTCATGGCACACCCTCTCTTCTCTCGACTTAGGCAAGCCTAACTTAAGACGCGGGGATGTCGACCGTGTCCACGCTCACGAGGAGTTCTTCCGTTGGACCACACGGCCCCCGTCGCGACCCTGCTGCGCCGCATCGCCGCCCACCTCGACCTGCGGGCCGCCGAGTTCGCCGCCGCCGAGGGACTGCACCCGACCGACCTGCGCGCCCTGGTGCTGCTGCTCGACGCCCGCCGCGACGGCCACCGGGCCACCCCCGGCTGGCTGAGCGCCCGGCTCGCGCTGAACTCCGCCTCGGTCACCGCGCTGGTGGACCGACTGGCCAAGGCCGGGTACGTGGACCGGGCGCCGGACCGGCGGGACCGGCGGCGGGTGCTGCTGGCGTTGCGCGACCGCGGCCTGGCGGTAGGCACGCGCTACCTGGGGTGGACAGCGGGGGCGATGACCTCGGCGCTGGCGGAGTTCGACGGCGATGAGCTGCGCACGGCGATCCGCGTGCTGGACCGGCTGGAACAGGCGTTCACGTCCTCGCCGACCGTTCGGGCGTGAGGAGTTCTTGAACGCAAAAAAAGCCCTGGGGCTTGAGAATGGTTGTTCTCAAGCCCCAGGGCGTAATTTTAGTCCGGCGGCGTCCTACTCTCCCACACCCTCACGAGTGCAGTACCATCGGCGCTGGCAGGCTTAGCTTCCGGGTTCGGGATGGGACCGGGCGTTTCCCTGCCGCTATGACCGCCGTAACACTATGAAACTCTCAACCTCAACCCCCTCACCCGACACCGAGGTGTGGGGTTGGGGGGGTGGTTGGTGTCTCAGACACCGCACAGTGGATGCGTAGCATTTTTGTAACAAGCCCTCGGCCTATTAGTACCAGTCAACTCCACCCGTTACCGGGCTTCCATCTCTGGCCTATCAACCCAGTGGTCTAGCTGGGGGCCTTAACCACTCAAAGGTGGTGGGAGAC
>NZ_JAJCXD010000122.1:0-15900 GCF_021056305.1 Actinokineospora sp. PR83 | reverse complement strand
ACCGCCGCGGGGCGGTGCGCCCGGTGGGCGCGGCGGTCCCGGGTCGGCGGCCCCCGGCGCGGGACGCGGTGGCCCCGGTTCGCCGCGCAACACCCAGAACGGCCCAGGCCCAGGTCGCGGGCAGTCTTCGGGCGACCCCCTGGGGCTGGGTGGTCCGGCGGCCAAGGGCCCGACCGGCCCCGCCGGCGCCAAGCCGGGCGCGAACAACGCCCTGGGCGCCGGTCCGGGGGCGGCGGGGCCGTCGGGCAAGCCGGGTGCGCGCCCGCAGGTCACCGCCGGTCCCGGGGGTTCCACGAAGTCCCTCGGCCCCGGCGGGGCTCCGGGTGGGCCGGGCGGGTCGGGTGGGCCGACCACCAGGCCCGGCGCAGGGGCGCCCGGTGCTGGGGCCGTGGGGCCCTCGGCGGGCAAGCCGACCGGTGGCCCGGGTGGTGGCAAGTCCGCGACCAGCACCAACGCCACCACCACCCGACCCGATGGGTCCGGTCCGGGAACGGGGACAACCCCGGCCGCCAAGCCGGGTGCCGGTGCTCCTGGTGCTCCTGGTGCTGCCGGATCCGCGGGCGCCGGGCTCGGGCTGACCCGCCCGGGCGGGGCGAGCACCAGGCCCGGGGCGTCGTCGACCGGGGCGACCGCGGGCGGGTCCGCCGGGGCCGGTGGCGGCACGTCGCGGAACGCGGCGAGCAGGGGCGCGGGTGCCCCGCCACAGGCCACCCCGCCGCGGGGCGGCCGGGCGTGGAGTGCGCTGTCGGGGTGGCTGGGCCCGCGGGAGTGGTGGTCGCAGCGTTCCGACCCCGCCTCGCCGACCACCGCCCCGGCCGGACAGCCCACCGACACGGTCCGGCCCTACCCGAAGCGGGCGATCCGCACCGGCGAGCCGCTGCGGATGCCGCAGCAGCGCGGCCCGCGCCCCGACCGCGACGCGGCGAGCAGCACAAACACCCAGTCCTCCGCCCAGTCCTCCACCCAGTCCTCGCAGTCGTTCGAGCGGCCGCAGCCGCAGGGGCGTCCGCAGGGCAAAACCGGTCGCGGCCGTGACCGTGGTTGGCAGCAGCGGGTGTGGGGTGCCGAGACGCACGTGCGTCCGGGTCGCCCGGAGCGGCGCGGGCGGTCGCGGTCGGGTGAGCAGGAGCCGATGCCCACGGTCGTGATGGGCGAGGTCGTCGGCGAGCAGGAGCCGCAGCGGGCCCGCCGCGTGTGGCAGCACGGTCCCTCGGCGTCGAGCACGTCGCTGAGCAGCACAAACACCACTCATCAGGGAGAAAGCATGCCGTTCAACCCGGCCGTGTACGCGGCCAAGATCGACCAGTCCACCCCGGCGACCATCGTCGCGTCCCTGCTCACCGTGGGTCAGGAGACCGGGTTCAAGGCCAGGGAGAAGCGCGAGGAGGCCGAGGGCCTGCGCCGGGCGGCGGCGGCGCTGCCGGAGAGCGTGGCGCACTCGGGGGCGGCGGAGCGGCTGCGCCGGGAGGCCGCGGCCGCCGACGCCGACGCCGAGGAGCTGGAGCAGGCCTCCCGCGGGTTCCACGACTCCGCCGAGGAGTACCGGCCGCGTCAGCTCAGCGCCTGATGCCCGGGGGTGGGGCCCGCCCTCCCCCGGGCCCCACCCCCTTCCCCACTCCACCCCTTGTGATCAGCGACGAAAGGGTCAGCACGATGTCAGCGACCACGGTCATCTCCTGGGCGGCGTTCTGGTCGGCCACCGGCGCGGTGCTCTCCGGGGCGGCGGCGGCACTGCTGGCGATGAGCGGGATGTCGGCGGCAGGCTCGGTGGCGGTCCTGATCGCCGTCGGCATCGTGGTCCTGGCCGTCGCGCCGAAGCTGGCCCGCAGTGCGGAGCTGTTCGGGCACCTGGCCGCCGAGGACGAGGCGCTGGTGCTGCGGGCGCTGTCGGTGGCGATCGCCTCCCACACCCTGCTCGCGGTGGCGTGGGCGGCGCAGCCGGCGCTGTGGCCGGTGTGGACGACGTCGCTGGCCGGGCTGGCCGGGGCCACCTACGCCACCACCTGCGCGGTGCGGGCACTGGTGGCCAAGCGCGAGGCCGTGCGCCGACGCGAGGCCGCCGCCGCGGAGGAGGCCCGGCAGCGCCAGGCCGCCGCCGCCGCGGCGGCGGCCGAGCAGTCCCGCGCGGAGCTGGAGCAGTCCCGGGCCGAGCTGGAGCGGTGGGACGGGGCCCCGCCGGTCGATTCCAGCGACCCGCGGCTGCTGGTCGAGCAGGTGCTGGCGATGGGGCAGTACACCGGGCTGATCATCGGGGCGTGGGAGCCCATTGGTGGGCACCACGGGGTGCCGCCGCTGGGCATCCGGGTGCTGCTGCGGGCCCGCCCCTCGGGCCGCAAGGAACTGGTCACCCTCTCCGAGGCCGACGCCGAACCGCTCGCGCGGCTGTTCCAGGCGGTGCTGCGCACCCCGATCGAGACCAACTGGGTGCGCATCGAGAAGCTGCGCGGCGCCGGGGCCTACGCGCTCACGGTCACCATCGGCAACCCGTTCGACGTGGTCTATCCCTACACCGACCCGGTCGGCCCGCAGTCGATCAAGGACCCCAAGATCATCGGGTACGACATCACCGGTCGCCCGCACCGTGAGCGCATCAACCAGCACTCGGCCAAGGTCGGCTCCACTCGCTCGGGCAAGACGTCGCTGATCCAGGTCGAGCGCGCCTACGACACCCTCTGCCACGACAGCGTCCGCTGGATCGGCGGCACGGAGAAGCTGTTCGACTCCCTGGCCGGGTGGATCACCCCCTACCTGGGCACCGGCCTGCGGCTGCCGTTCGACCTGATCGCCTCCGGGCCCCGCGACACCGCGCTCATGCTGGCCACCTCGATGGTCCTCGCCCGCGCCCGCCAGAACGCCCCCTACGAGGTGCGCGCGGGGTTCAAGACCCTCAACGTCGAGCTCGACGAGGCCAGCTTCTTCCTGGTCCAACGCGAGATCAAGACCTTCTACCAGGGCCGGTATTGGACGCCCTCACAGCTAACGCTGAACCTGCTCAAGGGCGCCGGGTCCGCCGACATATGGGGGCACCTGGCCTCCCAGCGCGGCACCGGCGACAACTGGGGCGAAGAGGGCACCAACATCAACGCCAACATCTTGTTGCAGAGCGTCTTCAAGACCGGTGACGCCGCGGAGATCGGGCGCCTGCTGGACAACTACAAGACCCCCGTGCCCACCACCAAGGGCGAGCTGCTGCTGCGTCCTCCGCAGGGTGATGACTCCGACGTGGCCGTGTCCGGGCTGCTGCGCCTCAAGGCCCCCTACATCCAGGAATCCGACCCCAGCAAGCCCAAGCTGCACGACGGACCCACCCTCGCCGACATCTCCTGGTCGCGGCGCAACCTGGACAACACCCTCGACGCCTGGTCGGCCGCCATGGCCGGCGAGTGGTACGCCAAGCGGCGCACCGACCCCGACCAGATCTGGGCGTACCTCACCGAACAGGCCGTGGACCTCACCGAGCAGGCCGCCCCCACCGCCGGGGTCGCCGAGCCCACCGGCCACCAGGCCGCCGCCGACCCGGCCCCGGCCGGCGGCACCGGCGAACAGCACGACGGCAAGCAGAGCGTCTACGACATGGTCCGCGCGACCCTGCGCGCCACCCTCGGCGACCCCAACCCCAACCCCGCCGACGTCGACGGCGAGGGCACCGGCGGCGAGGAGCCCACGGCGACCACCGCGCCGGTCCCCTCGAGCGCCCCGGCCGCGTCGGCACCGCCGGTCCTGTCGGCCGCGCCGTCCCCGAAGACCGGGTCGACCGCGGCCGCGTCGGTGATGGCCGCGCCCACGGTGATGCGGACCGCCGAGGCCCGCACCCGGCCCGAGCGCATCGTCGCCGTCGTCGCGGCCGCGGACGGGCCGCTGTCCACCGCGCAGATCCGCGACGCCCTCATCGCCGACGGCGACGACGGGGCGGCGGGGGCGAACGTGGTCTCCAACGCGCTCGGGCAACTGGTGGGAAGCGGGCACCTCGACCGCCCCGTGCGCGACCGCTACACCCTGTCCGTCCCCGCCCTCGCCACCGCCTGACCCACCCCCGACCGTCACCCACGGTGACAAACAAACAAACAAACCAACAGCACCAACCCCCCTCACCACCCCCTCCATCGCACTCCAGACGCCCAACCACCCCCTCCCGGGGCTGTGTGTTTGTTTGTGTGTGGCTACTCCCAGTGAAGGAGAGACCGGCATGAGCCAGTACGACTACGAGCAGATGATCGCCGACCTCAAAGGCGAGGTGCACGAGCTGACCGCGCTGCGCAACGGGCAGGAGAGCGGGTCGGACACCCACGCCATCTACCAGCGGCGCATCACCGACCGGACCCGGGTGCTGCTGGCCCTGGAGGTCAGCCTCGACGTCCTGGCCGACGCCGACGACGCCGTGGCCGCCGCCGGCCGGGAGCTGCGCCGGGTCGAGGCGATCGGGACCGCCGAGTCGCAGCGCGCCGCCCGGGCGGCTTGGGCGCTGCTGTGGCCGGGGCTGGTCGGGCTCGCCGCGAGCACCCTGATCGACCTGCCGTGGTGGGTGGTGGCCGCGTCGGTGACCGCGGGCCTGGCCGCCGCCGTGCTCGGCGTGCGGTCGGTGCGCACCCGCCCCGCCCTCGCCGAGCACATCGACACCGCCACCGCCGCCTGGCAGCAGGCCGCCGTGGCCCGCGAGGAGATGTGGGACCGGGTCCGGGCCGGGCAGCCCGCCCTCACCGCCGACACCACCCCCGCCGCCACGGCCTGGCCTGTCACCCGATGACCGGCTGCTCCTCGACCACCACGACCCCCTCACCACCGGGAGAGCCCACGATGACCATCACGATCACCACCGTCTCCCACGGATTCCCCGGCTCGCCGGTGTCCTGGCCGTGGGACCTGCTGCCCGTGCACGAGTGGCTCATCGAGCGGGCCGGGGTCGTCGCCACCGGCACCGGGATGACGCTGCTGCGCGCCGCGGAGATCGTCCACCGGATGCACCAGAACTGGACCACACGCGTGTGGCCTCGCGGCGGCGGGCAGCCGGGGGCGGAGATGCGCGTGGACGAAGCCACCGCCCAAGCGCTGATCGACGACGCCCAGCGCGTCGTCGACGCCGTCCGCGCCGCCCTGGTCCACCTCGACACCCACACCGTCCACGAGGCCGACCGCTGGCTCTCGATCGCCCACCGGTGGGCAAGCCACAGCACCATGCGCGGCTGAGTCGACCGCTTCCCCGACCGGGTGGGACCGGAGCCCCAGACTCCGGTCCCACCCCGGGCCGGCCGCGATGCTGATCAGCACCACCACCCGCACCACGTCACCGCCTGGAGGACCCGATGCTCACCGCCACCACACCGGCGCCGTCGCCGACCCTGGTGGTGATCTCCGGGGTGATCGCGGCCCTGATCAGCGCGGTGACCCTGGTGCCGCGCACCAGCCGGGTGCGCCGCGCCGTGCACAGCCTCAACGTCTTGGGCACGATCGTGCACGAGGGCGGGCATGCCGCGGTGAGCTGCCTGACCGGCGGCGGCGCCCACGTCATCCAGATCCACACCGCCGGGTCCGGTGCCGCCCACGTCTGGGCGCAGACCCGGTGGTCGGCCGTGGCGACCCAGGCCGCCGGGTACGCCGCCCCCGCCCTGGCCGGGCTCGGCGCCGCCGCCCTGCTCGCCGGCGGCCACGTCCCCGCCGTGCTCGCCGCGACCATCGTGGCGATGGTCGCAGTGCTGCTGCTGACCCGCGACGTGTTCAGCGCCGGGTGCGTCGCCGGGATCGCCGCCCTGGCCGCCCTGGTCCTGTGGCGCGGCGGCGTGGTGGTGCAGCAGTGGGTCGCCTACACCGAGACCTGGATGCTGCTGTGCAGCGAGATCACCGCCGTGGCCCACCTGGGCGTGCGCCGCATCCGCGGCCACGAGACCGCCGACGACGCCGACGCCCTCGCCGAACTCACCGGCCTGCCCTGGCCGGTGTGGATCACCGGGTGGCTCACCGTCATCGGCTGGGCCCTGTGGACCGCCGTTCCCCTGCTGTGGCCATGACCGCCCCCACCACCGCGACCAGCGCGGGAGGACCTGTGCTCGACCTGGCCCTGTTCACCCCCCTCATCGACCGCTCCACCCCGGCCACGATCGCCGCCTCCCTGCTGCACGCTGGTGACGCCGCGGCGGCCGCCGCGGCCGCCAAGCGCGGCGAGGCCGATGACCTGCGGGCCGCGGCCGCCGCCCTGCCGCCGAGCCTGGAGGCCACCGGCGACCGACTGCGCGCCGAGGCCCACGCCGTCGACGCCGACGCCGACGCCCTCGACGAAGCCGCCCGCGCCCTGCGCGACTCCGCCGGCGAGTACCAGGCCGTCCCCAGCGCGGCGGCCTTCCCCACCGCGACCGGCGCCGCGCGGCCCGACGAGCTGCTGCCCGACGAGCTGCTGCCCGAGGGGTTCGCCTGCGTGGAGGACGTGTTCGACTACGGCTACTGCGGCGCCTTGGCCCTGGCCCTGCACGAGCGCACCGGGTGGCCGATCGTCGGCCTGCGCGGCCGTGACGGGTACGCCAGCCACTACCTGGTGCGCAGGCCGGACGGCAGACTGGTCGACGGGCACGGTGCCCGGACGGAGGTGGCGGTCATGGAGCAGTGGGACGAGGGCAGCGGATACTTCGCGATCGCCGACTACGCCCCCGCCTACCTGCGCGCTGAGGTCCGCGAGGGCGACATGGAGGACCCCGCCGACGTGTGGCCGCTGGCCCAGGCCGTGGCCGCCCGGCTGGCCGAGCTGCCCAGCGAGCCCACCACCTCGGCGCCCGCGCAGCCCGTCCCCACCACCGCGGTTCCCGACCCGGTCCACGCCGCGGCCACCTTGGCCGACGCCTACCGGCGCGGCCACACCGTCGAGGCCCCGCTGACCGGCGGGCAGAACTCCGAGCTGGTGCAGAAGGTAAGGCTTTCCGACGGCACCGAGGCGGTCTACAAGCGGGTGAACCTTTCCGACTCAGAGAGCCCGGAGGAGGTCACCGACGCCTACCTCGCCGGGCTCGTCGCCGGTGCCCTCGGCATCGAGGGCACCACCGCGGCGAAGCTCTCCGATTCCGAGCTGCTCAGCGAGTTCGTGCCCGGCCTCACCAGCGTCGAGCAACGGCAGGGCGTGGAGCAGCAGGCCGTGCAGGGCCTGACCCGCGACCCGGCGATGGACCCGGTGTCGTGGGTCGTGGCGCAGCGCACGGCCCGGGAAGCCGCCGGCGCCGAGGAGTGGCAGCGCATCCTGCACCTGCGCGGCGCCCGCGAGATCGGCCTGCTGCACCACCTCACCGGCCAGGTCGACTGCAACGGCAACAACATCATCGTCAACGACGACGCCGTCGTGCCCATCGACCAGGCGTACGCCAGCTTCCAGTCCTCCGACTCCACCGAGACCCACATCGCCCTGGACTCGCCGTTCTCCCAGCGACACCTGCACGTCCAGCGTCGGGTCCGGGACACCTCCGACCCGTACCTGCCGCCGGTGCCGGTGACCGAGCTGGTCTCCCCGTTCACCGCGGCCGAGCTGGCGGGGTTCCGGCAGCGCTTGGAGGCGCTGCGCCCCACGTTCGAGGCCGAAGGCGCGGGCGACAAGTGGCGGTTCATGATCAACCGGCTGGCGCTGGTGGAGAAGGCGGCCCACTGATTTCGTCACCCAAGTCACCGAGAGGGGGGTCGCAGACGTCGGCGACCCCCCTCTCGACTTGTCACCACCTGCCACGCTCGGGCGCTTCCACTTGCAACCTTCTGCAACGGGCACCTGCCACACCTGTCACCTGCCACAGCGCCGTGACAAGTCCCGTGGCAGAAGTTCCCACCCCGCTCACCTGCGAAGAGACCGCGTCGTGGCAGGTGTTGCAAGTCGTGGCAGGTCACGCACCTGCCACGACGGAAACAGCCCCTCACCCCGGGAAAAGGGGGGAGAGGGGCTGTTTTCCCGGATGCGGGATCCTCACTTGCCCCGCACCTGCCACGACTTGCAACACCGACCGGGCGGGCTCGGATGCCGCCGACCCTGCGGTCACGAACCGTTACCGCTCGCATGTACCGACCCCAGACACTCGCAGTGTGACCCAGGTCATGTTCTGAGCCTGTGTGTGCGGCTGTCCGAGTCGGATGTACAGATCAGAGGGCGCGTGAGCCCCTCCACAGCCACCCGCTACGGGGCCCCGGAAACTCGCCCCACCGGAACCTGTGGGTTCGACCCGGCGACCGGGATGAACCAGATAGGAGGGCACAGAGCCCCACACCACATAGGAGAAGAAGATGACCAACAACGACAACAACGCCCCGGCGCCGCAGATCGTCGCCGACACGATGACCGGGCGCTTCGTGCGCGTGGCCGAGGCCGTGATCGACACCCGCGGCCAGGCCCGTAGAGCTCTCGACCGCGGCGACACCGCGATCCACCTCGCCGCCACCGCCGGTGCCCACGGTGGGCGCCTGCACGTGCAGTTCGCCGAACCTGACGGCGCCACCTGGTCGATGACCTACGACATCCCCGGTACACCTGGTCCTCCAGGCCCGTCGGACGGCGGCGCGGTCCCCGCGCGCCGGATCGAGGCGGGAGACGACCGCGCGTGAACCAGTCCCCCGTCCCCGAGCAGCACAGAGGAGGCGGCGAGGCGATCCTCGCCGCCGTCCTCGGCCAGATCCCGGGCGCACCCATGCGTCACGCGATCTGGAAGGTGAAGCAGGTTCCCGGCATCGGCGACGCCGCCCAGGCCGCCGAGGACATCTGCCAGGAGACCGCCCTGGGCTTCTACCGATGGTGGAAGCGGACCGGCGGGGTCCCCACGGAGGAAGACGCGCGCAAGGTCATGTGGACGATCCTCAAGCGGAAGATCGCCGACTTCCAGTTGGACCCGAAGCAGGAGAACAAGCGGACCAAGGTCAGCTTCGAGGCCCCCGCGCGTGCGGGGGACCACCTCGGGCAGGACGCCGACGGTGTCGACCGCACCCGTGGCGCCGGGGATGTCCTGGCCGATCCCGCCGCGCAGGCCGCGTTTGACGAGCTGCTCGATGACATCGTCCGCCCGCAGGTGCTCGCCGAGTTGCTCGACACCATCCCGTTCAGGCAGCGCGACGCCCTGATCGCGGTGCACCTCGAAGGACTCGACCAGGCCACCGCGGCGGCGAGCCTGAACATCAGCGTCAGCGCCCTGCAGCAACGCCTCTACGCGGGCCGCAGAGCACTCAAAAACAATCACGCCCGCCGCATCGAGAAAGCCCTGGAGGAGGACAACCGATGACCACCGAGAACACCCCCAACCCCTACAGCCTCGAGGCGCTCCGCGCCGCGGACGCCCGGCTGACCGACGAGGAGAAGACCGCCATCGACGCCGACGTCGACTCGGCGATCATCGGCGCCGACGCCATGGCCCTCGCCGAGGACCACCAGGCCCGGGGCGACCTGGCCACCGCACGCCGCTGGTACCGCACCGCCACCCACCACCACACCCCCGGCGCCCGCGACGCCCTCGACGACGTCGAGGTGCTCATCAACGCCCTCCACACCCCCGCCGCCGAACACATCGCCGCCGGGACCCCCTTCGAGACCACCGACCACGACCAGACACGGGAAGACGTCCTCTCCGAACACGCCCACGCCGCCCGGATCGTCCGCCAGGCCAAGGACACCGCCAAGCGCATCATCGACGACGCGCACACCGAAGCCGACCGCATCACCACCGCAATGCAGAGGAACCGAGAAGCCGACTTCTCGGTCTGGGTGGCAAGTGAGCAGCTTCCCGACCTCATGCGCAGGACGGCGGCTATCCCCCTGACCAACAGCGTCAATCATCTGAAAAGAGTGACGAACGAACTCGTCCACCACACCAACAACCTCCGCCTGGCAAGGGAAGTCGCCCAGCAACTCCAACTGGAGTGGCGGGTTTCCAAAGAAGATCTGGGCGAGGCTGAACCAATCACCACAACCCAGCCTGACGTCGAACTGTCGGTGTTGGGCCGGGTGTGGTCGTCCCGGTACGAGGCGGCCGTGGTCGACCGCCAGACGCCCGCCTTCACCACGCTGGTTTCCGCATTCTGCCGCGATGCGGACGAGCAGGTCACCGCGGAACTGAGAGACAAGTCGCGTGAGCTGGCATGCCAGTTGCGGAGCAACCTGGCATCGCTGCTGTGGGTGCCAGACCTCTCCCGGATCGAACCGACCGACGACGTGCCACCACCCCGCGAACGGATCACCGCCGGACCGATGACCCGCAAGGCGCTTTCCCAGGCCGCCACCAAACTTGCCCCCGTTGATGCCACCGGAGTCGCCGCTGGTTGACCCCCACACATATACGACCCGCATGGCGTGCCCATCGGCGGTGGCCACGACCAGGCCGCGCCGGTCAGCTCGTCACCGCCCCCCGGGGTGCGGGACCGGAGGCGGGACGCACGGCCGGGGTGCGGTATTCCCCCGGTGGCTCGGGCCGAGCTGAACGCCGACCTCACCCGGTGATCGCGTCTTCGGGATGACCGGGTGGGTGCTCGACCCGACTGCCCACCGGGCGGCGGTGGACCGAGACACTTCCCGGGTGCAGCCGGAGCAGCCCGTCGTCGTGACCGTCGACCCCCTCGTCGTCCGCGATGGTGTGGTCTCCGCGCTGGTCGTGGTCGCCTGCCTGCCCCCACCCGCGTCGCTGGTGATCAATGGGGTGCTGGAGATCCTGGTCGGTGACGACTACTGGGTCCCGCAGGGCAGGAACGTGCTCCTGCACCTGCTCGACGAACCGGTGGCCCAGATCCGCCTGTCGGCGCCGTACTCGGCCGGGACGTGGCGGGCCCGGGTGCGCTTGGGCGGGGTGGACGCCACCGAGACCGACATCGACCTCACGGTCACCAGCGTCCCCGAACAGCCGGGCTTGGCCCCGGACGAGGACTGAGAGATGATTCAGGGCATGAAACCGTCGTCCGAACAGGGGAACCCCACCGGCCGGGACGTGCGGTGGGCAGGCACGACACTGGCCGCAGAGACCGACACCTACCGGGCCGCGGTCAGCGGAGGCGACCTCCGCCCGCCCCTCCCCGAGGAGCGCGTCGAGCTACGCCCCGGCGCCGCGGGGGTGGTTGGCGACTTGGTCGGCACCGTCGGCGGCCGCGACTTCTACGCCGTGCACTTCCCCGCCGTGGACGTCACCGTGGAGACCCCCGTTCCCAGCGACCTGCTCACCTTCGCCGACAGCGCGCACCGTGCCGCTTGAACCACGACGTCGCGTGGGCGCAGATCCTGCGGACCGGGCCCAGCAGGTGATCCTGCTGGGCCCGGTCGTGTGCAGGGTTACGCGGCCAGGTTCCACTCCATGAGGTACTTCGCGACCAGGCCGTGGACGGCGGTGCTGAGGTCGCGGCGGTTGGTGCGGGCGTTGAGTTTGAACTCGCGGCCGCGGCGGGTGTCCCAGAGCACGGGGGTGCCCAGCCCCCCGCAGGCCTCCTGCACGATCTGGAGCAGCAGGTCGGCCGACTGCTGGTCCAGCTCGGGGGCCTTGCAGTACGGGGTGACGATCAGCAGCTTGTCGCCCCTGCTCCGCAGGCCGATCAGGTTGTTCAGCGTGATGGTCAGCGGCCCGTCGTGCCACTGCATGGTGTTGACCTTCACTCCTGTGCCGCGGCTGGCGGCCAGCAGGCGCAGGTAGCCCTCCCCGGCCTGCCGGTACGCAGCCTGCCGCCAGTCGCCCTTCGTCGCCGCCCAGGCCACCACCCCGTCGATCGTGTCCCGGGGGTTCGGCGCGTTCGCCGCCCCGCGCATCGCGATGTAGAGGTGCCTGTAGTAGGCCCACGCGGGCACGGTGGGGTCGAGGTAGCGCCGCTTGTGCTCCTTGACCAGCTTCACCGCATCACGCGGCTTGGCCAGCGCGTAGTCGAGCAACGGCAGTCCACCGATACGGATCTCTGCGGGTGCGGTCACGTGTCTCCTTGTCACAGGACAAGGGCACCGGGCGAAGTGGACGTCGGTGTCCAGCGTCGCCGTCTTCCGGTCACAGCCTCCCCGCAAAGGGAGTAACTTCGATTTTGCCGATCAGAAGTGGCCTGGGAAGGTGCCCGCCCTCTCGTATGAGAGAGCACTGGCCATTATACTGCTAACGCCCTCAGGTTTCCACTTCTGAGGGCGTTTCACTTTGATCATCCCCCTGACCTGCGAGTATGCGGTCTGCCGTGCTGCCCCCGTCGCCGCTGGCCACCGGTGGGCCGCTGGCGGCGCTATCGTGTCGGCATGGCCTTTCCCGCCGCTTCCCTGCCCGAGCCCGGTCGCGCGCACGACGGTGTCGAGCCCGCCGTGGAGTGGGTGGGTGACCGGGACGCCGCTGCGGCGTTCGGCTCGCCGGAGGCGATCCGCGCGGGTCTGCTGCCCGAGCAGCAGGCCGAGTTCGACGCCGCGTTCGACGCGGCGCTGACCGCGGCCCGGCAGACGCTGCGCTTGGAGCAGCTCCAGCACGTGCTGCGGGGGTGGCGCCGGGTGGCCTGGCTGACCCGCCAGGACCCCGACGCGCAGCGGCGCACCGTCGCGGCCGCCGCCGAGATCACGCGGACCGGCCGACCCCGGACCGGCAGCGTGTCCTGGACCGACCTGCGCGCCGACCTCGGCGTCTGACCGGCCGGACGACCTGGTTTCTCGTGGCGTACGAGCTCGACATCGACCTCGCCGCGCGCGAGCAGATCCGCGCGCTGCCCGCCGCCGCCCTCGCCGCGCTGGCCCAGGCGTTCGAGGTGCTGGCCCTGGTGCCCGAGCGCGGCCAGCCCCTCAACCCGGCCAACCCCGACGGCGCGGTTCGCCAATTCGTCTTCGACGACGGCAAGGGCCTGATCACCTACCTACTGCTGACCGACCAGGATCGGGTCGACGTGCTGGTGGTGACCTGGGTGTCGTTCGAAGCCCCCGGCCCCGACCGGGGCTGACGAACCACCCGCGCCGGTGTGCAGACGTGTTCTGCGTTCTCGTGCTGGTGTCGATCGACGAATCGTCCACCGGTCCCGGCTGAGCAGGGCGATCAGTGTCTTGAGGTCCTGTTCGGTGAACTCCTCACACCCGCGTGAGAGTGCACGCCGGGGAACCGCTGGCCATCAGCGCACGCGACAAGAAGCGGGGGACAAGCGGGCCCCGGCCCTTCCCTCTGCTCAGTTGCCGGAGTCCCAGTGCTCGTCTCCGACCACGTTGTCGGCGAGCTCGCGGAGGTTGTCGTTCACCTGAACCTGGTAATCGCTGTCGAGCTGGCGATAGAGGTTGCTCGAACGCCTCCTCGACAGGGTTTCGATGGCCACTCGGCACCCCACCCCTGCGCGCTGGCGCCGCGGTGAGCGCACTGTGGTTGGGATGTGGGCGGGGGTCGCAGGTACGCGAACCGTCGTGGGGGCATGTCACGATGAGCGCCATGACCGCTGCCGTGGACCCGTTGACCGGGCTGCTGTCCGCCGTGGCCATGCAGGCGATGGCCCGGTTCCGCGACCACAACCTCTCCATCCGCCGCTCGAAGGTGGTGCACGCGGTGGCGATGTCGCGGTGGATGGCCGGAGTGCAGCTGCCCGCACCGGCCTGCCACGTCGGGGTGGCCGGATGGGCCATCGAAGACCTGCGGCCCACCCGGGACACGGTGACCTGCCTGCGGTGCCTGCGAGCGGCACCCGCAGGCCGCGTCGCCGAAGCGGCGCGACCGCTCGGCGGCCAACTCGCCTTGCCCATCGAGGTCGACGCCTAGACCTCGACCTGTCCTGGTGATCGCGACCGACACCGCCCTTGACGCCTCGACCTGCCCCTGCGCCGCCTGGCGCCACCACCTCACCGGGCGCACCCAAACCCGGTACCGACCCGGCCGAGGGCACCGTGCCTCCTGATGTCGGCGCCGGTCGGGTACGTCGGGGCAGCCTTGAACGCCGGCGAGGCCACCGGGATCGGCTCCTCCTCTTCTGCGGCTGGCCGTGCCGCGTTGAGCACGCGGGGAGGTGAGGGCGTCGTCTCGGGTCGGGGCGCGGCCACGGGGTGTTGCCGGGTCACAGCAGGCCGGTCTCGTGCAGGCGCACGATCACCGCGACGGTGCCGCCGCCGCCGGTCACCGCAACCATCGTGGTCTTCAGGATCCGCGAGGCCCGCTCGGCGCGGTCGCGGTTGCTGACGAACAAGGCGACGTAGCCGGCGCAGCCGACGATCGCGGTCAGCACGAGCAGGTACGCGCCGAGCATCCAGGTCCACAACATCAGATCCCCTTCGACATGGGCCCACCGCGTCTTGATTCGGCGGTCGGCCCCGTTCTTGTTGGGATCAGGTATACGCAGGTCAAACCATGTTTCTGACGATCTCTTACAGTCCTGGACGCACGTTGACTGAATCTCCCAGGCCTTTCACCGCTCTTCCCGGTTGCGGAATCCGGACCACCGCACCCCACTGCGGGCTCCTGAGGGCCTGATCGTTTACTGTTCCTGACACTCGCGGACACGCCGTGACACCTGGATGTTGAGGGAGACGCGGCTGTGGACGACGGATGGCGCCGCCCGGACCTGCCCGACGGGCCCCTGCGCGCACTCAATGACGCCCTGCACGAACTGCACGCCCGCACCGGGCACCGCAGCAGCCGCTGGATCGCCGGAGAACTCCGTGAACGTCACGGCCGCGGCGCCCCCTCCCATACCAAGATCCACCAGATGTTCACCAGCCCCGAGCTGCCCCGCCCGGAGCTGCTCGACTGGGTCGTCGCGGTCCTGGCCGAGCGCGTCCGCGGCCTCGACCCCGACACCGAATGCGACCGCCTCGCCGGCCTGTGGAACCACGCCTTCGACGACCGTCGCAACCGCCGACGCACCCCTCGCCCTACACCTGCTCCCACACTCGACGCCGACCCCACAGTCGACGCTGGGCCAATTCCACCCGCGAACACACCTGCCTCTGATCAGCTCATCGATCCCGTCCACGCCGTCGCGTTGGCCGGCAGGCCCACCATCGAGGCCAAGATCCGCTATGCCTGTGAGCGGGTGGACCCGCCCACCGTCCTCGCGGTGCAGCAGTGGCTGGACACCTACGGCGTGACCACAGCCCGGTCATATGCCACCAGCGTGGTTGGCACCTGGCAGCGCGAGCAGCAAGCCGCCGACACCAGCCCACCGGCGAACACACCTGCCTCCAACCTGCTCAGCGACACCGTCCACGCCATCGCGTTGGCCAGCAGGATCACCATCGAGGCCAAGATCCTCTACGCCTGTGAGCAGGTGCACCCGCCCACCGTCCTCGCGGTGCAGCAGTGGCTGGACACCTACGGCGTGACCACAGCCCGGTCATATGCCACCAAAGTGATCGACACCTGGCAGCGCAAGCACCAGGCCGCCGACACCGGCACCGTGGCTACGTCCGGCCCCGGCCCGTTCGCCGCCTACTTCGCCCCCTACCGCGACCTCACCTCATCGCAACGACACGACCAGCCCCTGAGCGAGGAACTCGAGCACATCCTGTTCCAGATCCCCGACAACCTCCTTCCCAATGCCCCGACCCTGCCTATCGACACCATTCACACCCTGCTCGGCCACTACACCACTCTCCTGGCCATCCGCCAGCATGCCCTTGACCGCGATCACCCCCATACCTTGAACGTCCGTCACAACCTCGCTTACTGGCGAGGACGAGCCGGCAAGGCCGCGGCCGCGGCGACCGAACTCGACAAGCTCCTGTCTGATCGGATGAGGGTGCTGGGACCTGATCACCCCCACACCCTGACCACCCGCCACACCCTGGCCCATTACCGAGGAGAGGCGGGGGACGTTTCCGGAGCAGCAGCGGCATTCGCCGAACTCCTCCACGACCAGACACGAGTGCTAGGACCTGATCACCCCGACACCCTCGCCACCCGCCACAGTCAGGCGTCCTGGCAAGGGGAGGCGGGAGACGCCTCTGGAGCAGCAGCGGCATTCGCCGAACTCCTCCACGACCAGACACGAGTGCTGGGA
>NZ_JAJCXD010000121.1:0-17045 GCF_021056305.1 Actinokineospora sp. PR83 | reverse complement strand
CCCCCGCGGCGCGCACCCCCCGCGCAAGCCGGACGGGCCCGCGCGCCCGCCCGCCGAGGACGCGGCCCGCCGCGCCGCGCTGGACGTGCTGCGCGCGGTCCGCGCCGACGACGCCTACGCGAACCTGGTGCTGCCCAAGCTGCTGCGCGACCGCCGCATCTCCGGCCGCGACGCCGGGTTGGCCACCGAGCTGGCCTACGGCGCCTGCCGGGCCCGCGGCCTGCTCGACGAGATCATCGGCGAGTGCAGCGCCCGCCCGCTGTCCGAAGTGGAGCCCGAGCTGCTCGACGCGCTGCGGCTGGGCGCCTACCAGTTGCTGCGCACCCGCATCCCGGCGCACGCCGCCGTGACGTCCACCGTGGACCTGGTGCGCGCCGACCTGGGGTCGCGGGTCACCGGGTTCGCCAACGCCGTGCTGCGCAAGATCTCCGAGCGCGACGAGAACGCCTGGCTGGCCGCGCTGGCCCCCGACCCGGTCACCGACCCGGTGGGCAACCTCGCCGCGCGCACCGCGCACCCGCGCTGGATCGCCCGCGCGTTCGCCGACGCCCTGGGCAGCACCGGCGACGAACTCGGCGACGCGCTGCGCGCCGACGACACCCGCCCGCTGGTGCACCTGGTGGCCCGGCCGGGCGAGGTCAGCGCCGAGGAGCTGGCCGCGATGACCGGCGGCGACCCCGGCCCGTACTCCCCGTACGCGGTGCACCTGGACCCGGGCTCGGGCGACCCCGGCGCGCTGGAGGCGGTGCGGGAGAAGCTCGCGGGCGTGCAGGACGAGGGCAGCCAGCTCTGCGCCCTGGCCCTGACCAGGGCCCCGCTGGACGGCCCCGACCTGGCCTGGCTGGACCTGTGCGCGGGCCCCGGCGGCAAGGCGGCGCTGCTCGGCGCGCTGGCCGCCATCAACGGCGGCACCCTCGACGCGGTCGAGCAGGCGCCGCACCGGGCCCGGCTGGTCGAGCAGAGCACCGGCGGCCTCCCGGTCACCGTCCACGTCGCCGACGGCCGCGACCCCGGTCTGCCCGCCGCCGGTTTCGACCGGGTGCTGGTCGACGCGCCGTGCACCGGTCTGGGCGCGCTGCGCAGGCGCCCGGAGGCCCGCTGGCGCAGGCAGCCCTCCGATGTCGGCGACCTGACCAAGCTCCAGCGCGAACTGCTCACCAGCGCACTCGACCTGGTCCGGCCGGGCGGCGTGGTGGCCTACGTCGTGTGCTCGCCGCACCTGTCGGAGACCGAGGGCGTGGTGTCGGCGGTGGCCCGCAAGACCGGGGCCACCGTCCTCGACGCGCGCGGCGCCTTCCCGGACGTGCCCGGGCTGGGGGAGGGGCCGTACGCGCAGCTCTGGCCGCACCGCCACGGCACCGACGCCATGTTCTGCGCCCTGCTGCGCCGCTAGATGCGAACGCTGGGCCTGGTCGCCTCCGCCTGCGGCGGCGCCGAGCGGCGGCTGCTGCCGGAGGTGGCCGAACCCGCGGTGCGCCGCGGGTGGCGGCTGGCGGTCACGTTCACCCCCACCCTCGGGCGGTGGATGGACGCGACCGGGGCGGGCGCGCGGCTGGCCGCGCTGACCGACCTGCCGGTCCGGCACGAGCCGAGGCTGCCGACCGAGCCCAAGCCGTACCCGATGCCGGACGCGTTCCTGTTCGTGCCCGCCTCGGCCAACTCGGTGGTCAAGCTGGCCCTCGGGATCGCCGACAACCAGGCGCTGACCGCGCTCAACGAGGCCATCGGCACCCCGGGCGTGCCGGTGGTCGTCGCCCCGCAGGCCGCCGCCGCGCCCCGGGCGCACCCGCTGTGGGAGACCCACCTGGCGGTGCTGCGCTCGGCCGGGGTGCGGCTGGTCGACCCGGTCGAGGGCCCGTGGACCACCCTGCTGGACCTGCTCGACGCCGGGTGATCCCCCCACCGGTGGTGGGCGGGAACCGCCCGCCCCTACCGTGTGGGCCATGAGCCGCATCGTCGTCCTCGGCATGGGCGGGACCATCGCCATGGCCCCCAGCGCGTCCGGCGGCGTGGTGCCCGCCCTGGACGCCGCGGCGCTGATTGCCGCCGTGCCGGAGCTGGCCGCGCACGACATCACCGCCCGCACGCTGCGGTCGCTGCCGAGCCCGTCGGTCGGGTTCGCCGACCTGGCCGCGCTGGCCGCGGCGGTGCGCGCCGAGGTCGACGGCGGCGCCGACGGCGTGGTCGTCACGCACGGCACCGACACCCTGGAGGAGTCGGCGTTCCACCTCGACGCCACCCTCGACCCGGGGGTGCCGGTCGTGGTCACCGGCGCCATGCGCCACCCCACCGCCCCCGGCGCGGACGGCCCGGCGAACCTGCTGGCCGCCGTCACCGTCGCCGCGAGCCCGGCCGCCCGCGGCCTCGGGGTGCTGGTCGTGCTGTCCGACGAGGTGCACGGTGCCCGCTTCGTCCGCAAGACGCACACCAGCAGCACCGCCGCGTTCGCCTCACCGGGCACCGGCCCCTACGGCACCCTCGTCGAGGGCGAGCCCCGGCTGCGCCGCGTCGACCCGGTGTCCCCGCGGCTGCCGGTGCCCACGACCGCCACCCCGCCGCGGGTCGGCCTGGTCGCGGTCTCCCTCGGCGACGACGGCGAACTGCTCCGGCACGCCGCCCCCGCCCTGGACGGGGTGGTGCTGGCCGGGCTCGGCGCGGGCCACGTGCCCGAGGTGATGGTGCCCGCGGTGGCCGAGGTCGCCGCCCGGGTCCCGGTCGTGCTCACGTCCCGCACCGGCGGCGGCTCGGTGCTGCGGACCACCTACGGCTACCCCGGTTCCGAGCGCGACCTGCTGGCCCGCGGCCTGGTCCACGGCGGTTTCCTCGACCCGGCCAAGGCCCGCGTCCTGCTGCACCTCCTGCTGGCCGACGGCGCCGACCGCGCCAGGGTCGACGCCACCTTCGCCGCCTACCGGTAGCCGGGCGGCGACCGGGGGAGCGGGGCCACCCGTTCGGCCGCGTCACTCATTCGTCGGATGACTCCGCATGTGATAGCTCGCTATCGTTTGTGTCGGGGGGAACTCCCCAACCGCTCATTCGGGAGGTCGGAGTGACACAGGCACCAGAGCTGCCGCTGCACATGCGGCGGGCGGGCTTCCAGCTCGGCGACGAGCTGACCGGGCTGCGCGAGGGTGAGGGGATCCGCAAGGTCGACACGTTCCTGGGCCTGTCGGCCTGGCTGGTCACCCGCCAGGCCGACGTGCGCCGGGTCATGGGCGACCCGGCGACGTTCTCCAACGACCTCAACGCCAGGGGCCTGTCCCCGCTGGGGATGGACCTCGGCCAGGAAGAGCTGAAGGTCATGCGGGCGGGAAACCTGCTCGGCTTCGACCCGCCGGACCACACCCGGCTGCGCAAGATCCTCGCGGGCGAGTTCACCGTGCGGCGGATGCGCAGGCTCGAACCCCGCGTCGCCGACATCGTCCGCGACCACCTCGACGCCATGGAGCGCAAGGGCGCCCCGGCCGACCTGGTGGCCGACTTCGCGCTGCCGATCCCGTCGCTGGTGATCTGCGAGCTGCTCGGCGTGCCGTACTCCGAGCGCGAGGACTTCCAGGCGCGCACCGGCAAGCTGCTCGACGTCAGCCTCCCGGCGCAGGAGCGGATCGCCGAGTCGCGGCGGATGCGCGAGTTCATGAAGGGGCTCATCGCCAGGGCGCGCACCGAACCCGGCGACGACCTGATCGGGATGCTGCTGCGCGAGCACGGCGACGACCTGGGGACCGAGGAACTCGCGGGCCTGTGCAACCTGCTGCTCATCGCGGGCCACGAGACCACGGCGAACATGCTCGGCCTGGGCACCCTGGCGCTGTTGCAGCACCCGGAGCAGCTCGCGCTGCTGCGCGCCGAGCCCGAGCGCTTCGACAACGCCATCGAGGAACTGCTGCGCTACCTGAGCATCGTGCACGCCAGCTCGATGAAGTACGTCACCCGGGACACCGAGATCGCGGGCCAGGCCATCTCTGCGGGTGACCTGGTGATGTGCTCGCTGCCCGCGGCCAACCGCGACGACGCTGTGGTCTCGGACCCGGAGTCGCTCGACGTGACCCGCGCGGACACCACCCACGTGTCCTTCGGCTACGGCATCCACCACTGCCTGGGCGCCCCGCTCGCGCGGATGGAGATGCGCACGGCGTTCCCCGCCCTGTTCGAGCGGTTCCCGAACCTGCGCCTCGCCCCGGGGGCGGACCCGGCGTTCCGCTCCTTCAGCGTCGTCTACGGCGTTCTCGCCCTCCCGGTCGAGTGGTGAGCTAGCTTTCCCGGGGTGTCCGCCCAGCCGCGCCGCGCCGACGCGCGCCGCAACCTCGACCGCGTCGTCCGCGCGGGCATCGCCGCGTTCGAGGAGTTGGGCGACACCCCGTCGCTGGAGGAGGTGGCCCGCCGCGCGGGCGTGGGCATCGCCACCGTGTACCGCCTGGTCGGCGGCCGGGAGGGCCTGGTCAGGGCGGCGTTCGAGGCGTTCTTCGCCGAGGAGATCGAACCGCTCGCCCTGACCGCCCGCACCGCCGCCGACCCCTGGCGTGCCCTCACCCACGCCCTCGCCGCCACGGTCGAGCGGTTGGCCGCCCACCGCGTGCTGCTCGCCGCCGCCCACCGCGCGGGCGCCCTCTCGGTCGACACCGCCGAGCGCTACCTGGGCCCGCTGGCCCACGTCCTCGCCGCCGCCCAGCACGCCGAGCAGGTCCGCCCGGACCTGCTGGTCCGCGACCTGGCCGCCATCGTGGTCATGGCCCTGGCCAGCACCCACCCCGGCGACCCGGACGGCCTCGACCGCCGCCGCTGCCTGGCCCTCCTCCTCGACGGCGCCCGCCCCGGCACGCAACCACCGCAACCCCTCCCCCCACCCGCACCCCGCTGAGTCCGCGGGGCGCACCGGGCTCCGCGCAAGCCGATCAACATCACTCGAAAGTGGTTTGAGTGAACTTGCACCGGCGTGCATAATCATCCACATGACAGTGCGGATCGCGGTCGCAGGCGCCAGTGGTTACGCCGGTGGTGAGCTGCTGCGGCTCCTCCTCGCCCACCCCGAGGTCGAGATCGGCGCGCTCACCGCGGGCGGCAACGCCGGGTCCCCCCTGGGCGAGCACCAGCCCCACCTGCTCCCGCTCGCCGACCGCGTCCTGCTCGACACCACCGCCGAGACCCTCGCCGGGCACGACGTCGTCTTCCTCGCCCTGCCGCACGGCCGCTCCGCCGAGATCGCCGCCCAGCTCGGCCCGGACACCCTGGTCGTGGACTGCGGCGCCGACCACCGGCTGACCGACGCCGCCGCCTGGACCCGCTGGTACGGCGGGGAGCACGCGGGTTCCTGGCCCTACGGGCTGCCCGAGCTGCCCGGCGGCCGGGAGGCCCTGGTCGGCACCAAGCGCGTCGCCGTCCCCGGCTGCTACCCGACCGTCAGCTCCCTCGCCCTGGCCCCCGCCGTCGCCGCCGGGATCGTCGAGGACGACGTCACCGTCGTCGCGGTCTCGGGCACCTCCGGGGCGGGCAAGAGCAGCAAGCCGCACCTGATCGGCTCCGAGGTCATGGGGTCGCTCAGCGCCTACGGCGTCGCGGGCGCGCACCGGCACACCCCGGAGATCACGCAGAACCTCAGCGCGGTGGCGGGCCGCAGGATCGGCGTCTCCTTCACCCCGGTCCTGGCCCCGCTGCCGCGCGGCATCCTCGCCACCTGCTCGGCCCGGCTCACCTCCGACGGGGACCCGCGCGCGGTCTACGAGAAGGCCTACGCCGACGAGCCGTTCGTGCACCTGCTGCCCGAGGGCCGCTGGCCGACCACCGCCGCCGTCCTCGGCTCCAACGCCGTGCAACTGCAACTGGCCGTCGACCCGGACCTGCGCAGGCTGGTCGTCGTCGCCGCGGTCGACAACCTGACCAAGGGCACGGCGGGCGCCGCCGTGCAGTCCATGAACATCGCCATCGGCCTGCCGGAGACGACCGGCCTGTCCACCGTGGGAGTAGCGCCATGAGCACCGACCGGAAGCAGGGTGTGGCGGCGGCGGCGGGGTTCCGCGCGGCCGGGGTAGCCGCGGGCATCAAGTCCAACGGCAAGCCCGACCTGACCCTGGTCGTCAACGACGGCCCGGCGGCGGTCGCCGCGGGCGTGTTCACCCGCAACAAGGTCAAGGCCGCGCCGGTGCTGTGGTCGCAGCAGGTGCTCACCACCGGCAGCCTGCGGGCGGTCGTGCTCAACTCCGGCGGCGCCAACGCCTGCACCGGCCCCGGCGGGTTCCAGGACGCGCACGCCACCGCGGAGAAGGTCGCCGACGTGCTCGGCGTCGGCGCCATCGACGTGGCGGTCTGCTCCACCGGCCTGATCGGCGAGCGACTGCCCATGGAAGCCGTGCTGACCGGCGTGGAGACCGTGGCGAAAGCGCTTGCGCACGGGCCCGACGCCTCGCTCGACGCCGCGACCGGTGTGCTGACCACCGACTCGCACCCCAAGCAGACCGCGCTGACCCACGCGGGCGGCTGGACCGTCGGCGGGTTCGCCAAGGGCGCGGGCATGTGCGCGCCGAACATGGCCACCATGCTCAGCGTGGTCACCACCGACGCCGCCGTCGACCGGGCCACCGCCGACGCCGCCCTGCGCGCCGCAGTGGAGGAGACCTTCAACCGCCTCGACGTCGACGGCGGCACCTCCACCAACGACACCCTGCTGCTGCTGGCCTCCGGCGCGTCCGGGGTCACCCCGGGCGCCGAGGAGTTCACCGCCGCCCTCACCGAGGTCTGCGCCGACCTGGTCGCCCAGCTCCAGGCCGACGCGGAGGGCGTCACCAAGCACGTGACGGTCAAGGTCACCGGCGCGGCCACCGACGCCGAGGCGGTCGCGGTCGCCCGCACGGTCGCCCAGGACAACCTGTGCAAGACCGCCTTCTTCGCCGGGGACCCGAACTGGGGCCGGATCGCCATGGCCGTCGGCAACGCGCCCACGGAGTTCGACCCGGCGGACCTCGACATCACCATCAACGGCGTTCCCGTCTGCCGGGCGGGCACCGGGGTCGGCGACCGGCTGGCGGCGGACATGTCCGGGTTGGACATCCTGGTCGAGGTCGACCTGCACGCGGGCCCGGGAACCGGCACCATCCTCACCACCGACCTGTCGCACGCCTACGTCGAAGAGAACAGCGCGTACTCCTCATGACCACGCCCACCCAGAAGGCGGCCATCCTCATCGAGGCCCTGCCGTGGCTGCGGCGCCTGCACGGCGCGCTGGTCGTGGTCAAGTACGGCGGCAACGCCATGGTCGACGAGGACCTCAAGCGCGCCTTCGCCGAGGACGTGGTGTTCCTGCGGCTCGCGGGCCTGCGCCCGGTCGTGGTGCACGGCGGCGGACCGCAGATCAGCGCCATGCTCACCCGGCTGGGCATCCCCGGCGAGTTCAAGGGCGGCCTGCGGGTCACCACCCCGGAGACCATGGACGTGGTCCGGATGGTGCTCGTCGGGCAGGTCAGCCGGGAACTGGTCGGGCTGATCAACCAGCACGGCCCGCACGCGGTCGGCATCTCCGGCGAGGACGCGCGGCTGTTCACCGCCGAGCGGCGCACCACCGTCGTCGACGGCGAGGTCGTCGACCTGGGCCAGGTCGGCGACGTGGTCGCGGTCAACCCGGACGCGGTGCTCGACATCGTCCGCGCGGGCCGCATCCCGGTGGTGTCCACTGTGGCCCCGGACGCCGACGGCGTGCCGCACAACGTCAACGCCGACACCGCCGCCGCCGCGCTGGCCGTGGCGCTGGGGGCGCAGAAGCTGGTGGTCCTCACCGACGTCGAGGGCCTCTACGCCGACTGGCCCGACCGGTCCTCGCTGCTGCACGAGGTGCGCGCGGGGGAACTGGCGGAGCTGCTGCCGCGCCTGGAGAGCGGCATGGTCCCCAAGATGGAGGCGTGCCTGCGGGCGGTCACCGGCGGGGTGCCCCGGGCGCACGTCATCGACGGCAGGCTGGCACATTCGGTCCTGCTGGAAGTGTTCACCGAGACAGGCGTCGGCACCATGGTGCTGCCGGACCGGGAAGGGGTGCAAGCATGATCACGTCCAACGAGGACGGACAGCGCCGTTGGCGCTCGTCGCTGATGGACAACTACGGCACGCCCGCGCTCACCCTGGTCCGCGGCGACGGCGCGCACGTGTGGGACGCCGACGGCACCCGCTACCTCGACCTGGTCGGCGGCATCGCCACCAACGCCCTGGGCCACGCGCACCCGGCTGTCGTCGAGGCGGTCACCGCGCAGGTCGCCACCCTCGGGCACACCTCCAACCTGTACGCGAACCCGGTCGCGGTCGAGCTGGCCGACGCGCTGCTCGACGTCGCCGGGCTCACCGGCCAGGCGAAGGTCGTGTTCTGCAACTCCGGCGCCGAGGCGAACGAGGCCGCGCTCAAGCTGACCCGGCTCACCGGGCGCACCAAGGTCGTCGCCTGCGAGGGCGCCTTCCACGGCCGCACCATGGGCGCGCTCGCGCTGACCGGCCAGCCCGCCAAGCGCACCCCGTTCGAACCGGTCACCCCCGGGGTCGCGCACGTCCCGTTCGGCGACCTCGACGCGCTCCGGGCCGCCGTCGACACCGACACCGCCGCGCTGTTCCTCGAACCCGTGCTCGGCGAGGGCGGCGTCATCCCCGCCCCGGACGGCTACCTCCAGGCCGCTCGGGAGATCACCGCGGCGGCGGGCGCCCTGCTGGTCCTCGACGAGGTGCAGACCGGCATCGGCCGCACCGGGACCTGGTTCGCCTTCCAGCGCGCCGGTGTCACCCCGGATGTGTTCACCCTGGCCAAGGGCCTCGGCGGCGGCCTGCCGCTGGGCGCCTGCGTGGCCGTCGGCGCCGCGGCCGACCTGTTCGCCCCCGGCTCGCACGGCACCACCTTCGGCGGCAACCCGGTCGCCGCCGCGGCGGGCCTGGCGGTGCTGCGCACCATCGCCGCCGACGACCTGCTGGAGCACACCGCCGCCCTGGGCAAGGACCTCGTCGCGGGCATCGAACAGCTCGAACACCCGCTGGTGGCGGGGGTGCGCGGCACCGGCCTGCTGCTCGGCCTCGTGCTCACCGAGCCCGCCTCCGCCAGGGTCGCCGCCGCCGCGCTCGACGCCGGGTACCTGGTCAACAACGTCCAGCCCGACGTGGTGCGGCTCGCCCCGCCGCTGGTGCTGACCGACGAGCAGGCAGGCGGCTTCGTCGCCGCCCTGCCCTCGATCCTCGACACCGCCCGGGAGGGCTGAGCCATGGTCCGGCACTTCCTGCGCGACGACGACCTGACCCCGCTGGAGCAGCGCGAGGTCCTCGACCTGGCCATCGCCTACAAGGCCGACCCGCTCGCCCACCGGCCCCTGGAGGGCAAGTCGGTCGCGGCGATCTTCGAGAAGAACTCCACCCGCACCCGGCTCTCCTTCGACGTCGGCGTCCACCAGCTCGGCGGCCACCCGGTCATCGTCGACGGCCGCACCATGCAGCTCGGCCGCGAGGAGACCATCGAGGACACCTCCCGGGTCCTGTCCCGCTACGTCGACGCCGTCGTCTGGCGCACCTACGCGCAGAAGCGCATCGAGGCCATGGCCTCGGCCTCCCGCGTCCCGGTGATCAACGCGCTGACCGACGAGTTCCACCCCTGCCAGGTCCTGGCCGACCTGCAGACCATCGAGGAGCGCCTCGGTCGGCTCGCGGGCGTCACCGCCACCTACCTCGGCGACGGCGCCAACAACATGGCCCACTCGCTGCTCCTCGGCGGCGCCACCGCGGGCCTGCACGTGCGCCTGGCCTCCCCCCAGGGCTTCCAGCCCGGCGAGGCCGTCGTGCTTGACGCGAAGAAGCGCGCCACCGAGACCGGCGGCAGCGTCACCCTGTTCACCGACCCGCACGCCGCCGTCGACGGCGCCGACGTGCTCGTCACCGACACCTGGGTCTCCATGGGCCAGGAGAACGACGGCCGCGACCGGGTCAGCCCGTTCCGCCCGTTGCAGGTCAACGCCGACCTGCTCGCCCGCGCCGCCGACGGCGCGATCGTGCTGCACTGCCTGCCCGCCCACCGCGGCTGGGAGATCACCGACGAGGTCCTCGACGGGCCCTCCAGCGCGGTCTGGGACGAGGCGGAGAACCGGCTGCACGCGCAGAAGGCCCTGCTGGCCTGGCTCGTGGGGCACCCGTGACCACCACCCGCGCGGCCCGCCAGGCCCGCATCGTCACCCTGATCTCCGAGCGGCCGGTGCACAGCCAGACCGAGCTGGCCCGGCTGCTCGCCGAGGGCGGGGTGGAGGTCACCCAGGCGACCCTGTCCCGCGACCTCGACGAACTCGGCGCGGTGAAGCTGCGCGGGGCCGACGGCGGCGTGCCCGTCTACGTCATCCCCGAGGACGGCAACCCGGTCCGCGGCGTGCAGGGCGGCACGTCCAGGCTGAGCAGGCTGCTCACCGAGCTGCTCGTCTCCGCAGAGGGCTCGGCGAACCTGATGGTCCTGCGAACCCCGCCCGGTGCCGCGCAGTTCCTGGCCAGCGCGATCGACCGGGCCGCCCTCACCGAAATCGTCGGCACCATCGCCGGTGACGACACGATCATGGTCATCTGCCGCGAGCCGGTGACCGGCGCCCGGCTGGCGGACCGCTTCACCGCGATGGCCAGCCGCGGCAACCCAGACTTGGCAAACCAGCAAGGAGAGATCAATGAGTGACAGGGTGGTGCTGGCCTACTCCGGCGGGCTCGACACGTCGGTGGCCATCGGCTGGATCGCCGAGGAGACCGGCGCCGAGGTCGTGGCGGTGGCCGTGGACGTCGGCCAGGGCGGCGAGGACCTCGACACGATCCGCAAGCGCGCGATCGACTGCGGCGCGGTGGAGGCGGTCGTCGCCGACGCCCGCGACGAGTTCGCCACCGAGTACTGCCTGCCCGCCCTGCAGGCCAACGCGCTCTACATGGACCGCTACCCGCTGGTGTCGGCCATCTCCCGGCCGGTGATCGTCAAGCACCTGGTCGAGGCGGCCAAGTACCACGGCGCGACCACCGTCAGCCACGGCTGCACCGGCAAGGGCAACGACCAGGTCCGGTTCGAGGTCGGCATCGGCGCCCTCGCCCCCGACCTCAAGTGCATCGCCCCGGTCCGCGACTTCGCCTGGACCCGCGAGAAGGCCATCTCCTGGGCCAACGACCGCAACCTGCCCATCGACGTGTCGAAGAAGTCCCCGTACTCCATCGACCAGAACGTCTGGGGCCGCGCGGTCGAGACCGGCTTCCTCGAGGACATCTGGAACGCCCCGATCGAGGACGTCTACGACTACACCGCGAACCCGGCCGAGCCGCGCGACCCCGACGAGGTGGTCCTCACCTTCGACAAGGGCGTCCCGGTCGCCATCGATGGCGAGACCGTCACCGTGCTCCAGGCCATCCAGGAGCTCAACCGCCGCGCGGGCGCCCAGGGCGTCGGCCGCCTCGACATCGTCGAGGACCGGCTGGTCGGCATCAAGAGCCGCGAGGTCTACGAGGCCCCCGGCGCGCTCGCGCTGATCACCGCGCACCAGGAGCTGGAGAACGTCACCGTCGAGCGCGACCTGGCCCGCTTCAAGCGGACCGTCGAGCAGCGCTGGGGCGAGCTGGTCTACGACGGCCTGTGGTTCTCCCCGCTCAAGGACGCCCTGGACACGTTCATCGCCGAGACCCAGCAGTACGTCTCCGGTGACATCCGGATGACCCTGCACGGCGGTCGCGCCGTGGTCTCCGGCCGCCGCTCCGACGTGTCCCTGTACGACTTCAACCTGGCCACCTACGACGAGGGCGACGAGTTCGACCAGTCGCTGGCCAAGGGCTTCATCCAGCTCTGGGGCCTCCCGAGCAAGATCGCCGCCAAGCGCGCGCAGCGTTAATCCCTCCCGCCACCCACCCCCTCGTCCCCACCCGGCATCGTCTCCGGCTTGTCGGGGGACGGTCGCCATCCCGGCCCTGCGGCGTCCTCCCCGGCTTGTCGGGGATGATTGCCAGTCCGGCCACCCGGCATCGTCCCCGACCCGTCGGGGACGATGCCGGTCTCCCGACCACAACACCCAGGAAGTCTCACCGTGACCCAGCAGGAACCCACCGCACTCTGGGGTGGGCGGTTCGCCTCCGGACCCGCAGAAGCCATGTCCGCCCTGAGCCTGTCGACGCACTTCGACTGGCGCTTGGCGCACTACGACATCGCCGGGTCCCGGGCGCACGCCCGCGTCCTGCACCGGGCCGGCCTGCTCACCGACTCCGAGCTGTCCGGCATGCTCACCGCCCTGGACCTGCTGGAGAGCGACGTCGCGGCGGGCACCTTCACCCCCGTGGTCGCCGACGAGGACGTGCACACCGCCCTGGAGCGCGGCCTGATCGAGCGTGCGGGCACCGAACTCGGCGGCAAGCTGCGCGCCGGGCGCTCCCGCAACGACCAGATCGCCACCCTGTTCCGGATGTGGCTGCGCGACGCCGCCCGGCACCTCGCGGGTGGTGTCCTCGACGTGGTCGAGGCCCTGCTGCACCAGGCCCAGTTGCACCCCGAGGCCCCCATGCCGGGCCGCACCCACCTGCAGCACGCCCAGCCGATCCTGCTCGCGCACCACCTGCTCGCCCACACCCAGGCCCTGCTGCGCGACGTCGACCGGCTGCGCGACTGGGACAAGCGCGCCGCGGTGTCCCCCTACGGCTCCGGCGCCCTCGCGGGCTCCTCGCTGGGCCTCGACCCGGCCGCGATCGCCGAGGAACTGGGCTTCGACGCCCCGGCCGAGAACTCCCTCGACGGCACCTCCTCGCGCGACTTCGCCGCCGAGTTCGCCTTCGCCGTGGCCATGCTCGGGGTGAACCTCTCCCGCATCGCCGAGGACGTCATCCTCTGGTGCACCGCGGAGTTCTCCTACGCGCGGCTGCACGACTCCTGGTCCACCGGCAGCTCGATCATGCCGCAGAAGAAGAACCCCGACGTCGCCGAACTGGCCCGGGGCAAGTCCGGTCGGCTCATCGGCAACCTGGCCGGGCTGCTGGCCACCCTCAAGGCGCAGCCGATGGCCTACAACCGCGACCTGCAGGAGGACAAGGAACCGGTCTTCGACTCCGTCGACCAGCTCCAGCTCGTGCTGCCCGCGATGGCCGGGATGATCGCCACCCTCGACTTCGACACCGACCGGATGGCCGAGCTGGCCCCCGCCGGGTTCACCCTCGCCACCGACATCGCCGAGTGGCTGGTCCGCCAGGGCGTGCCGTTCCGGGTCGCGCACGAGGCCGCGGGCGACTGCGTCCGCCGTGCCGAGGCCCGCGGCGTCGGCCTCGACGAGCTGACCGACGCCGAGTTCGCCGAGGTCGACCCCGCGCTGACCCCCGAGGTCCGCGAGGTGCTCACGGTGGCGGGCTCGATCGCCTCCCGCGACGCCCACGGCGGCACCGCGCCCGCCAGGGTCGCCGAGCAGCGCGACCGCGTCGTGGGCCGGGTCGAGGAGCACCGGTCGTGGGCGGAGCAGGTCATCCGGAAGTGACCCTGCCGACCCGAGTCCTGTTCGTCGGCAACAGCTTCACCTACTTCCACGGCCTGCCGACCCAGTTGGCGGCGCTCGCCCGCCCGGAACGCGCCGTCGAGGTGCGCGCCATCGCCACCGGTGGCGCGCACCTGGCCGCCACCTGGGCGGGCGGCGAACCCACCGCCGCGCTGGCCGAGGGGTGGGACTACGTCGTGCTCCAGGAGCAGAGCTGCCTCGGCGAGGGCCTGTACGCGGACGGCGTCCCCCAGGTGCGCGACCCGGCGGACTTCCACGCCGCGGTCCGCGCCATCGTCCCCGAGGTGGTCGCCGCGGGCGCGAACCCGGTGCTGTACCTGACCGCGGCCCGCCGCGACACCCCGTCGGCGCAGGACCTGCTCAACGCCGCCTACACCTCGATCGCGGGCGAGGTCGGCGCCACGGTCGCCCCGGTCGGCCCCGCCTGGGCCGCCGCCCAGGCCGAACGCCCCGACCTGCGCCTGCACGAACCGGACGACAGCCACCCCGCCCCCGCGGGCAGCTACCTCACCGCCTGCGTGTTCCTCGCCGCCCTGCTCGGCCTGGACCCGCGCGGCAGGCCGGGCACCATCACCGGCCCCCGGGTCGACCCCGACGCCGTACCCCTCGGCCACGGCACCCTGGTCGACCTCCCGCGCGCCGACGCCGCGTTCCTCCAGCGCACCGCCTGGGAGGCCACCCGATGAGGGGCATCGCGAGCCACCCGGTGGGACAATGCACCCGATGAGGCAGTTCACCGAGGCGGAACTCGCCGTGGACCCGGTCGCCGCCGCCCACCTCCTGCTCGGCGCCGTCCTCGAGTCCGACCGCCCCGACGGCACCGTCCGCGTGCGGCTGACCGAGGTCGAGGCCTACCGCGGCGGCGACGACCCCGCGTCGCACTGCTACCGCGGCAAGACCCCGCGCAACGAGGTCATGTTCGGCCCGGCGGGCCACCTCTACGTCTACTTCGTCTACGGCATGCACCACTGCGCCAACGTCGTCACCCTCACCGACGGCGTCCCCGGCGCCGTCCTGCTGCGCGCGGGCCAGGTCGTCGACGGCGAGGCCCTGGCCAAGACCCGCCGCCCCGCAGCGCGCGGCACCACCGACCTCGCCCGCGGCCCCGCCAAGCTCACCGGCGTCCTCGGCCTCGACCGCGCCGACAACGGCCTCGACCTCACCGACCCGGCCTCCCCGGTCCGCCTGCTGGCGGGCGACCCGGTCGCCACCGAGGACATCCGCTCCGGCCCCCGCGTCGGCGTCGCCGCGGCGGTCGACGTGCCCTGGCGGTTCTGGATCGCCGGGGACAAGTCCGTCAGCGCCTACCGCCTCGGTGGCCGCCGCCGCAAGCAGGTCCGAACGGACCCGTTCCCGACGTAGCCTCGCCAACGGCGCCCACCGTTCGGCGCAAGTGGTGCGAGGAGCCGGTCGCCCTGGGACCCCGGCCGCCGCCGCGATCGCGGCGGCGTCGGGTGGCTGACCCGGGGCGGAGCGCAAACCCGGTGGTCCCGGCGCTGACGCACCGTGGAGACTGGAGCACGTGAGTGAACACATCCTCGACGAGCTGACCTGGCGCGGCCTCATCGCGCAGTCCACCGACCTCGACGCCCTGCGCAAGGACCTCGACGCGGGACCGCTCACCCTCTACGCCGGGTTCGACCCCACCGCTCCCAGCCTGCACGCGGGCAACCTCGTCCCGCTGCTGATGCTGACCCGCTTCCAGCGTGCCGGGCACCGCCCGATCGTCCTGGCGGGCGGCGCCACCGGCATGATCGGCGACCCGCGCGACACCGGTGAGCGCACCCTCAACACCGCCGACGTCGTGGCCGAGTGGGCCGACCGCATCCGCGGCCAGCTGGAGCGCTTCGTCGACTTCGACGACGCCCACGGCGCCGGGACCGCCGCCACCGTGGTCAACAACCTCGACTGGACCGGCAGCACCTCGGTCCTCGACTTCCTCCGCGAGACCGGCAAGCACTTCTCGGTCAACGTCATGCTCGCCAGGGAGACGGTCAAGCGCCGCCTGGAGTCCGACGGCATGTCCTACACCGAGTTCAGCTACCTGCTCCTGCAGTCCAACGACTACCTGCGGCTCAACCGCTCCCACGACTGCAAGCTCCAGGTGGGCGGCTCCGACCAGTGGGGCAACATCATCGGCGGGGTCGACCTCATCCGGAAGGTCGACGGGAAGTCCGCGCACGCGCTGACCGCCCCGCTGGTCACCGACGCCGAGGGCCGCAAGTTCGGCAAGTCCACCGGCGGCGGCAATGTCTGGCTCGACCCGGCCATGACCTCGCCGTACGCCTGGTACCAGTACTTCGTGAACGTCGGCGACGCGGACGTGCTGCGCTACCTGCGGCTGTTCACCTTCCTCGACCGGGAGGAGATCGCCGCCCTGGAGCGCGACACGGCCGAGCGCCCGCAGCTGCGGGCCGCGCAGAAGCGGCTGGCCGAGGAGTTCACCACGCTGGTGCACGGGCGCCGGGAGACCGACCAGGTGATCGCCGCCAGCCAGGCGCTGTTCGGCCGCGGCGAACTGGCCGACCTCGACGCCTCCACGCTGGACGCGGCCATGGCCGAGGTGCCCGGCGGCAGGGCCCGGCTGGCCGACGAGCCGACCATCGTCGACCTGCTGGTCACCGGCGGCCTCGCCGACAGCCGGGGCGCCGCGCGGCGCACGGTCAACGAGGGCGGGGCGTACGCGAACAACACCAAGGTCACCGACGAGGCGTGGACGCCGTCGAAGGAGGACCTGCTGCACGGCAAGTGGCTGGTCCTGCGCCGGGGCAAGCGCAACACCGCAGGGGTCGAGGTCAGCCCCTGACCGTCACGCTCCGGGGTTGAAACCCGGCCATCCGAGTGGTCCCCGAGGGCCGTCGGTCCGCTCCGGACCGGCGGCCCTCGGTGTTTGTGCAGGTCAGACCACTTCTTGGCGGTGTCAGGGGAGCACGGGAAGAAAGTTTGAGTGACGGCGGTCACATTTCCACCGGGATGAGGGTGGGATACGTTGGGTTCAGACCCTTCGCGGGGGCGATGACCTGCGGTTTCTCCCTGCGACGGGCTCCTGGGGGTGCGATTTGACCCCTGGTTGGTCTGCGTGTAACTTTATCCAAGTCAGAGCGACACGGGCCGGGAAAACAACCGGAACGGGCACTGACCGGAGATCACGAACCAAGCTCCCGCCTCGCGGTGGTAGAGTGGGTGACCTCGAATCAGCAGTACAAAACTTTGACGCAATACCAGCCTCGATGAAGGTCGCTCCGACTGTGGAGCTTCTGACGGAGATGTGCGTGTGTTGTTTGAGAACTCAACAGTGTGCCGATTTAAGCCAGTAGAGCTTAATATCATGAAACCCTGTCAGGGGTTTCCTTTGAGATGAATTGATGCCAGTTTGGTGTCTTTTTGTCAGGTTACAACACTCATTCATTATTGGAGAGTTTGATCCTGGCTCAGGACGAACGCTGGCGGCGTGCTTAACACATGCAAGTCGAGCGGTAAGGCCCTTCGGGGTACACGAGCGGCGAACGGGTGAGTAACACGTGGGTAATCTGCCCCGTACTCTGGGATAAGCCTTGGAAACGA
>NZ_JAJCXD010000120.1:0-9050 GCF_021056305.1 Actinokineospora sp. PR83 | reverse complement strand
GGCCCGGTGCTCGCGGGCATCGCCGCCGACGACGCCGACCGCGCCCGCGTCGCGGCCACGCTGCGCGCGCTGCTCGCCGACCTCGGTGACAGCGCCCCCGCCGCCCCGGCCGCCGCCGCGGCGCCCCGCGCGGGGGAGGACCTGAGCGAGGCGTCGGCCGAGGAGCTGTTCGACTTGCTGGACAACGAGATCGGGATCGCATGAACCGCGTGACCGACCGGGAGGTGGCCGCTCGTGGCCGATGACGCGAAGGTCCTCGACTACCTCAAGCGGGCGACCGCCGACCTGCGGGAGACCCGCAGGCGGCTGGCCGAGGCGGAGGGCAAGCGGCACGAGCCCATCGCCGTGGTCGGCATGAGCTGCCAGTACCCCGGGGGCGTGCGCTCCCCGGAGGACCTGTGGCGGCTGGTGTCGGAGGGCCGCGACGGCATCGGCGGCTTCCCCACCGACCGCGGCTGGGCCGAGGACGCCCTGCGCGACGTCGACGGCTCCGGCGCGCTCACCGTGGCCCAAGGCGGCTTCCTCGCCGACGCGGGCCTGTTCGACGCCGGGTTCTTCGGCATCTCCCCGCGCGAGGCGCTGGCGATGGACCCGCAGCAGCGCCTGCTGCTCGAGCACGCCTGGACCGCCGTCGAGCGCGCGGGCATCGACCCCCGCTCGCTGCGCGGCACCCGCACCGGCGTGTTCGCGGGAGTGATGTACCACGACTACGCCGTGCGCCTGCACGGCGCGGCCGACGACGTCGCGGGCTACGTGGGCACCGGCAGCGCCGCCTCGGTCGTCTCCGGCCGGGTCGCCTACGCGATGGGCTTGCAGGGCCCGACGCTGACCGTCGACACCGCCTGCTCGTCGTCCTTGGTCGCCCTGCACCTGGCCGCGTCGGCGCTGCGCCAGGACGAGTGCCGGTTCGCCCTCGCGGGCGGGGTCACCGTCATGTCCAACGCGGGCAGCTTCGTCGAGTTCTCCCGCGCGGGCGGGCTCTCGGCCGACGGTCGGTGCAAGTCCTTCGCCGAGGGCGCGGACGGCACCGGCTTCGGTGAGGGCGTCGGCGTGCTGCTGCTGGAGAAGCTGTCCGACGCCCAGCGCAACGGCCACCGCGTGCTGGCCGTGCTGCGCGGCTCCGCGGTGAACTCCGACGGCGCGAGCAGCGGCCTGACCGCGCCCAACGGCGCGTCCCAGCAGCGGGTGATCCGGCAGGCCCTGGCCAACGCCCGGCTGGAGACCACCGACATCGACCTGGTCGAGGCGCACGGCACCGGCACGCCGCTTGGCGACCCGATCGAGGCCCAGGCCGTCATCGCCACCTACGGCCAGGACCGCGACCGCCCGGTGCACCTGGGCTCGATCAAGTCCAACATCGGCCACACCCAGGCCGCCGCGGGCGTGTCCGGCGTGATCAAGGCGATCCTCGCGCTGCGCCACGGCGTGATGCCCCGGTCGCTGCACCTGGGCACCCCGACCTCGCAGGTGGACTGGGAGTCCGGCGCGGTCTCCCTGCTGACCGAGGCCCGCGACTGGCCCGAGGTCGACCGGCCGCGGCGCGCGGCGGTGTCGTCGTTCGGCATCAGCGGCACCAACGCCCACATCATCGTCGAGCAGGCGGTCGAGGCGGGTACCGACGGCGCTGGCGACCCCGGCGGCACGGACGCCACCTCCGCCACCGCGCCCGCCGCCGGGCCGACGGCGTGGCCGCTGGCCGGGCGCACCGAGGACGCGCTGCGCGCCCAGGCCGCCCGGCTGAAGGCCGCGCTCGTCGCCGCCCCGGACTGGGCCGCCGCGGACATCGGTCACTCGCTGGCCACCACCCGCACCGCCTTCGAGCACCGGGCCGTGGTCGTCGGGTCCACCCGCGGGGAGTTGCTCGCCGGGCTCGACGCCATCACGCCCGCCCCGGTCACCCGCGGGCGCACCGCGTTCGCCTTCACCGGCCAGGGCTCGCAGCGCGCGGGCATGGGCCGTGGCCTCGCCGCGGCGTTCCCGGTGTTCGCCGCGGCCTGGGACGAGGTCGTCGCGCTGTTCCCGGCCCCGGTGCGGCACGTGCTGGTCGAGGACCAGTCGCGGCTCGACGACACCGAGTTCGCCCAGCCCGCGATCTTCGCCTTCGAGGTCGCCCTGGCGCGGCTGTTCGCCTCCTGGGGCGTGCGGCCCGACGTGGTGATCGGGCACTCCGTCGGGGAGATCGCCGCCGCGCACGTGGCGGGCGTGTTCACCCTGGCCGACGCGGCGGCGCTGGTCGTCGAGCGCGGCAGGCTCATGGGCGCGGTCACCGCGCGCGGGGCGATGGCCGTGATCGGCCTGCCCGAGCGGGAGATCACCCTGCCCGCGGGCGTGGAGGTCGCCGCGGTCAACTCCGCCGACTCCACCGTGGTCTCCGGCGACGCCGACGCCGTGGCCGCCCTGGCCGACGAGCACGCCGCGCGCGGCGTCCGGGTCAAGCGGCTCGCGGTCAGCCACGCCTTCCACTCCGCGCACATGGACGAGGCCGTCGCGCCGCTGGCCGCGCTGGTCGGCTCCCTGCCCCGGTCGGCGCCCGCGATCGAGTTCGTCCCCGCCGCGGGCCCCGGCGACCCCGCCGACGCCGACTACTGGACCCGCAACCTGCGCGGCGCGGTCCGCTTCGCCGACGGCGCCGCCCGCCTCGACGCCGCCCGCGTCGTCGAGATCGGCCCGGACGCCGCCCTGGCCCCACTGCTGGCCGAGTGCGCCCCGGCCCAGCGCCGCGACCGCGACGAGGCGCTGACCGCGCTGCGCGCCCTCGGCCACGTCCACGCCACCGGCGGCGAGGTCGACTGGTCCGCCCTGCACACCGGCGGCCGGGTCGTGGACCTGCCCACCTACCCCTTCCAGCGCGAGCGCTACTGGCCCGCCACCGAGGCCCCCACCAGCACGCCCTGGCACTACCGCGACCACTGGACCCCGGTCCCGGAGAACCCGCCCGTCGCACTCGGTGGCTGGCTCGTCGTCGGCGCCCCCGACTCCCCGCAGGCCGCCGACCTCGCCGCGCGGGGCGCCCGCGTGGTCGACGCCGCCGAGGTGCCCGACGCCGCCGGGTCCGCCGAGGGGGTGCTCGCCCTGCACCCCACCGCGGAGAGCCTGCTCGCGCTGCTCCAGTCCTTGGTGGACACCCCGGTCCCGGTCTGGGCCGTGACCACCGGTGCGCTGTCCGATGCCCCCGAGCAGGCCGCCGTGTGGGGCCTGGGCCGCACCGCCGCGCTGGAGATCCCCGAGCGCTGGGGCGGGCTGGTCGACGCCCCCGCCGACACCACCGCCGACCGGCTCGCCCGCGTGCTCGGCGGCGGTGAGACCGAGGTCCTGCTCACCCCCGACGGCAACCGCGCCCGCCGCCTCGCCCGCGCCGAGACCGCCGCGTCGTGGACCCCGCGCGGCACCGTGCTCATCACCGGTGGCACCGGTGCGCTGGGCGTGCGGGTGGCGCACTGGGCCGCGGCCACCGCCGACCGGCTCGTGCTCACCAGCCGCCGCGGCGGCGCGGTCCCCGATGGCCTGCCCGCGGGCACCTCGGTCGTGGCAGTCGACGCCGCCGACCGCGAGGCGATGGCCGCGCTGCTCGCCGACGTCGAGCCGGACGCGGTCATCCACGCCGCGGGTGTGCTCGACGACGGCGTGATCGACCGGCTCACCCCCGAGCGGCTGGCCTCGGTCGCCGCGGCCAAGCCCGTCGCCGTGCGCGTGCTCGACGAGCTGACCCGCGACCGCGACCTCGACGCGTTCGTGGTCTTCTCCTCGGCCGCGGCCACCTTCGGCGCGCCCGGCCAGGGCAACTACGCCGCAGCGAACGCCGAGCTCGACGCCCTCGTCCGCGCCCGGCACGCCGCCGGGCTGCCCGGCACCAGCATCGCCTGGGGCCCGTGGGCCGAGGACGGCATGGCCACCGGCGACAAGGCCGCCGCCCGCACCGCCCGCTCCGGTCTGGCCGCGCTCACCGCCGACCGCGCGGTGACCGCGCTGGCCCTCGCCGTGGGCTCCGGGCTGCCCGCGCTGACCGTGGTCGACATCGACTGGTCGGTCTTCGCCCTGCCCGGCCGCCTGCTCTCCGACCTCGCCCCGGCCCGCGCCGCCGCGCCCGCCCCCGACCTCGGCGCCCAGGCCGAGCGCTTCCGCGCGCTGCCCGCCGACCGGCGCGGCCACGCGCTGCTGGACCTGGTGCGGGAGACCGCCGCGGCTGTGCTCGGCTTCGCCTCCGCGCGCGCCGTGCCCGCCGACCGCGCTTTCCGCGAGCTGGGCTTCGACTCGCTGACCGCGGTGGAGCTGCGCACCGCGCTCAACGCCGCCACCGGCCTGTCCCTGCCCGCCACCGCGGTGTTCGACCACCCCACCGCCGCCGACCTGGCCCGCCACGTCGACGGCCTGCTCGACGGGGTCGCCGCCACCCGGGTGCCCTCGGTCGTGGCCGCCGCCGGGTCCGACGAACCGATCGCGATCGTGGGCATGGCCTGCCGCTTCCCCGGCGGGGTCGCGGCGCCGGAGGACCTGTGGGACATGCTCGTCGCCGGGCGGGACGGCCTCGGCCCGTTCCCCGACGACCGCAACTGGGACCTTGCCGCCCTGTTCGACCCCGACCCGGACAACCCCGGCACCAGCTACACCGCCACCGGCGGGTTCCTGCGCGACGTGCCCGGCTTCGACGCGGACTTCTTCGGCATCTCCCCGCGCGAGGCGCTGGCGATGGACCCGCAGCAGCGCCTGCTGCTGGAGACCACGTGGGAGGCCTTCGAGCGGGCGGGTGTTGCCGCCCCGACCCTGCGCGGCAGCGCCACCGGGGTGTTCGTCGGCACCAACGGCCAGGACTACGCGCCGCTGTTCACCGGCTCCACCGAGGGCGTCGAGGGCCACCTGGCCACCGGAAACTCCGCCAGCGTCGTCTCCGGGCGGCTGTCCTACGTGTTCGGGCTGGAGGGCCCGGCGGTCACCGTCGACACCGCGTGCTCGGCCTCGCTGGTCGCGCTGCACCTGGCCGTGCAGGCGCTGCGGTCGGGGGAGTGCACGCTGGCGGTGGCGGGCGGCGTGACGGTCATGTCGACCCCCACGGCGTTCATCGAGTTCTCCCGCCAGCGCGGCCTGTCCGGCGACGGCCGCTGCAAGGCGTTCTCCGCCGATGCCGACGGCACCGGCTGGGGCGAGGGCGTCGGCGTGCTCGTCGTCGAGCGGCTGTCCGATGCGCGCCGCCACGGCCACCGCGTCCTGGCGCTCGTGCGGGGTTCGGCGGTCAACCAGGACGGCGCGTCCAACGGGCTCACCGCCCCCCACGGCCCGTCGCAGGAGCGCGTGATCCGGCAGGCGCTGGCCAACGCGCGCCTGGAGCCGTCCGATGTGGACATGCTGGAGGCGCACGGCACCGGCACCTCGCTGGGTGACCCGATCGAGGCGCAGGCGTTGCTGGCGACCTACGGCCAGGGTCGCACGGAGCCGCTGTACCTGGGGTCGGTGAAGTCGAACATCGGTCACACCCAGGCCGCCGCAGGCGTCGCCGGGATCATCAAGTCCGTCCTGGCCCTCAACCACCGCACCCTGCCCAAGACCCTGCACGTCGACGCGCCGACCCCGCACGTGGACTGGACCGCGGGCAGCGTCGAGCTGCTGACCGAGGCCCGCCCGTGGCCCGAGGCCGACCGGCCCCGCCGAGCCGCGGTCTCCTCCTTCGGCGTCAGCGGCACCAACGCCCACGTCATCCTGGAACAGGGCGACCCCGCCCCGGAGCAGGCCCCGGACACCGCTCTCGCACCACTCGTCCTGACCGCCCGCTCCGCTGCGGCGCTGCGTGCCCAGGCCCGGCGCCTCGCTGACGCGCTGCCGTCGCTGCCCACCACCCGCGCCGCGTTCGCCTTGGCCACCACGCGCGCCCACCTCGGCCACCGGGCGGTCGCCCTGGGCGTCGACGCCGTGCGCGCGCTGGCTGCGGGGGAGCAGCACCCCGCGCTGGTGCAGGGGACTGCTGGCGAGCCGGGCCGGGTCGTGTTCGTCTTCCCCGGTCAGGGTTCGCAGTGGGTGGGGATGGCGCGGGAGTTGGCTGCGTCGTCGGAGGTGTTCGCGGCTCGGTTGGCTGAGTGCGATGCGGCTCTGAGCGAGTTCAAGGACTGGTCGTTGGACGAGGCCCTGGGTGATTCCACGCTGTTGGAGCGGGTCGACGTCGTTCAGCCGGTGCTGTGGGCCGTGATGGTGTCGCTGGCCGAGGTGTGGCGTTCGTGGGGGATCGAGCCCGCTGCTGTCGTGGGTCACTCGCAGGGTGAGATCGCCGCCGCTGTGGTGGCGGGCGCGCTGTCGCTTGAGGACGGTGCGCGGGTCGTGGCCCTGCGGTCGCAGGTGCTGCGGCGGCTGGCCGGGCGCGGCGGGATGGTGTCCGTCGCGCTGGGCGAGGCCGAGGTACGGGCGCGGATCGCGCCGTTCGGGGACCGGGTCTCCGTGGCCGCGGTGAACGGGCCCGCCGCCGTCGTGGTGTCGGGTGAGCCCGCCGCGCTGGACGAGCTGGTCGCCGAGTGCGAGGCCGACGGCGTGCGGGCCAAGCGCGTGCCGGTGGACTACGCCTCCCACTCCGCCCAAGTCGACGAGCTGCGCGAGGAGCTGCTGGCCGCGCTCGCGCCGGTGCGGCCGCGCGTCGGGCTCGTGCCGGTGCACTCCACCCTGACCGGGCGGGTCGAGGACGGCTCGGGCATGGACGCCGGGTACTGGTTCGACAACCTGCGCTCCACCGTCGAGTTCGCCGCCGCGGTGACGCGGCTCGTCGACGACGGGTTCGGCGTGTTCGTCGAGTGCTCCCCGCACCCGGTGCTCACCATGGCCCTGCCCGACGACGTCGTCGCCGTCGGCTCGCTCAAGCGCGACCACGGCGGGCTCGACCGGATGCTGCTGTCCCTCGGTGAGGCCGTCGTCGCGGGCACCACCCCGGACTGGGAGCGCGTGCTGCCCGGCGCCGAGCCCGTCGAGCTGCCCACCTACCCCTTCCAGCACGAGCGCTTCTGGCCGCAGCGCGTCACCGCCGCCGCGGGGGCGCCCAGCGGCTTCGGCCAGGGCGCGGCCGGGCACCCCTTCCTCGGCGCGCTGGTCTCGCTGGCCGACGGCGACGGGGCCGTGCTCACCGGCCGCCTCGCCCTCGACGACCACCCCTGGCTGGCCGACCACGTCGTCGCCGGGCGGCTCATCGTCCCCGGCACCGCGCTGGTCGAGTTGGCGTTGTGCGCGGGCGAGCACACCAGGGCCCCGCACGTGGAGGAGCTGACACTCCACCAGCCGCTCACCCTGCCCGAGCAGGGCGCGCTGCGCCTGCAGGTCTCCGTGGGCGCCGACCAGGGCGGCCGCCGTCCCGTGTCGGTCCACTCCCGACCCGACGCCGACGACGCCCCGTGGACCCGCCACGCCGACGGCCACCTCACCGCCGCCGCCCCCGAGGCCCCCGCCGTCGCCGAGTGGCCCGCACCCGGTGCGGTCGAGGTCGACATCGACGGCCTCTACGCCGACCTCGCCACCCGGGACCTCGGCTACGGCCCCGCCTTCCGCGGGCTGCGCCGGGTGTGGCGCGACGGCGACGACGTCCTGGCCGAGGTCCGCCTCGACGACGCCGAGCACGCCGCCGCACAGCGCTTCGGGCTGCACCCCGCCGTCCTCGACGCCGCCCTGCACGCCATCGCCCTCGGCGGGTTCGTCGACGCGGGCGTCCGCGCCGCCCTGCCGTTCTCCTTCTCCGACGTCCGGCTCTCGGCCACCGGCGCCACCGCCCTGCGGGTGCGCGTGTCCGCCGCGGGCCCGAACGCGGTGACCGTCACGGCCGCCGACGCCGAGGGCGCCCCCGTCGTCCGCGTCGGCGCGCTCGCCCTGCGCCCCCTCGACACCGCCGCACTGGCCCCCGCCACCGGCGCCGCGCTGTACGCGCTCGACCGCGTCGAGGTCGCGCACGAGCCCGCGGCGGCCGTGCTCGACATCGACGGCCTGTCCCTGGCCGACGTGCTCACCGCCGTGCAGACCCACCTCGCCGACGACACCGCGGGCCTGCTCACCGTCCGCACCACCGACACCGTGGACTGCGCCGCCGCGCGCGGCCTGGTCCGCACCGCGGCCAACGAGAACCCCGGCCGCCTCGCGCTGGTCGACACCGATGGGTCGCTGGACACCACCCCGGTCAACGCCGACGAGCCCGAACTCGTGGTGCGCGACGGCCGCGTCCTCGCCCCGCGCCTGGTCCGCGCCGAGACCACCGCCGTCACCGAGCCGTTCACCGCCGAGAGCCGGGTGCTGATCACCGGTGGTACCGGCACCCTGGGTCTGTTGTTGGCCCGTCACCTGGTGGCGGAGCACGGTGTTCGGCATCTGGTGTTGGTGAGCCGTTCCGGTGGTGTGGTGCCGGAGATCGATGCGGACGTTCGGGTTGTGGCGTGTGATGTGTCCGATCGGGATGCTGTGGCCGCGTTGTTGGCCGAGCACCCGGTGACCGCGATCGTGCACGCCGCCGGTGTCCTCGACGACGGCGTGGTCACCGCGCTGACCCCCGACCGGCTCGACGCGCTGCTGGCCCCCAAGCTCACCGCTGCGCGGCACCTGGCCGAGCTGGCGGGCGAGCTGACCGCCCTCGTCCTGTTCTCCTCGGCGGCGGGCGTGCTCGGCAACCCCGGCCAGTCCGGCTACGCCGCCGCCAACAGCGCCCTCGACGCCCTCGCCGTCGACCTGCGCGCCGCCGGGGTCCCGGCGACCTCGCTGCCGTGGGGCCTGTGGGCCAGCGCCAGCGGCATGACCGGGCACCTCGACGGCACGAAGCTGCGCCGCACCGCCCGCGCCCTCACCGACGACGACGCGCTGGCCCTGTTCAGCACCGCCGTGCGCACCGGCGCCGCCGTCCTGGCGCCGCTCGACCTCGACCTGGCTGCGGTGCGGGCCGCGGGCGAGGTGCCGCCGCTGCTGCGCGCCCTGGTCCCGGTGCGCCGCCGCCGGGCCGCGGCCGCGACGGCCGCCCCGACCGCCGACCTGACCCCGGCCGCCGCGCTCGACCTGGTCCGCGCCACCACCGCCGCCGTGCTCGGCCACGCCTCCGCGGCCTCGGTCGA
>NZ_JAJCXD010000119.1:0-10525 GCF_021056305.1 Actinokineospora sp. PR83 | reverse complement strand
CGAGCCAGGCGGCGGCCACCGGCCCCGGCCCGGCACCGGCGAGCACGCCGATCGCGGGCGGGCACACCGCGACCGCGGCGAGGGCGACCGCGACGGCCACCGGCCGCAGCCGCAGGATCGCCGCGGCCACCAGCAACCCGGCGGCGAAGACGGCGGCGCAGACCACCGACAGCTCGCGCACGCCGGTCAGCACGGTCGCGTGCCGGTCGAACGCCCCGGTCAGCGAGCCGTACCCGGCGAGCTGGGCGGTGGCGGGGACCATGCCCTCCGGCACCGCGCCGCCGAACCCGGCGACCCGGCCGAACACGGCGTCGACCAGCCCCGGTTCGGAGGCGGTGGCGGGCAGCGTGGAGACGGCGGCGGCGACCCGCAGGGTCAGCACGACCCCGGCGGCGATCCCGACCAGCCACGCCACGGCCGCGGCGGGCCCCGAGCGCCACCACGGGCCCCCGGGCGGCGGCGGGTGGGCGGTGCGCACCGGGCTCAGCCAGGGCGCGGTCGCGGGCCGGTCGCGGAACGCGTGCGGCAGCGCGGACAGCAGGACCACCGCGTCGACGAGCCGCATCAGCGGCAGGAACGGCGCCGGGAGCAGGTAGCCGGGCTGCCGCTGGCGCAGCGCGACCAGGGCGGTCAGCAGCAGGTCGGGCAGGAACACCCCGAGCAGCACGGCCCACACCGGCAGCAGCCCGAAGCCGAGCAGGAACGGCAGCGCGACCAGGACGGCGGAGGTGAGCACGCTCTCCACCGCGAACCAGCCCAGGCCCAGCACCTGCGGGCCGCGGCGCAGCCCGTTGCGGCGCACGGCCTGCCAGAAGCCGACCGCCCACTGCCGGGCCTGGCGGGCGTAGCCGCGCAGGGTGTCCGGGTCGCGGGTGCCGACCACCGCGCCGCGCACCACCACGACCCGGCCCAGGCCCAGGCGGTAGATCTGGTTGGACACGTCGAAGTCGGCGACCGGCACGCCCTCCGGCGCGAGGTCGACCCGCTGCAGCACCGAGGTGCGGAACATCCGCGCCGGGCTGGGCAGGACGCGGGCGGCCTCGGCGTTGGGGCGGGTGCGGATGATCGTCAGCAGTAGCTGCGCGAGCGCGTAGGCCCGGCCCCGGTGGGCGGTGACCAGCCTGCCCAGGGGGCCGCGGCGGGCGGTGGTCCAGTCGGTGCGGGCGAACCCGGCCACGGCGACCACGTCCGGGTCGTCGAAGATCGGCAGCGTGCGGTCGAGGAACGCCGGGTGCGGCCGGTGGTCGACGTCGAGGACCAGCACGTACCGGTAGTCCTCCGGCACCCGGAAGCCGGTGAGCCCGGCGACGACCGCCCCGGAGCGGCCCAGCGGCGCCACCGTCTCGACGACGTTGACCCCGTGCTCCCTGCCGATCTCGGCGGTGCGGTCGGTGGAGGCGTCCGACACCAGGAAGACGTCGCCGCGGGCGACCAGCCGGGTGGCGGCGGCGAGCGCCTCGGCGACCTCGGACTCGGCGTCGTGCGCGGCGATCACCACGGCGACCTCGCCGAGGACCTTCTTCTCGCGCACACCACCGACGAGCGAGCCGCGTTCGCGGTCGCGGCGCAGCACGCCGAGGACCACGTTCACCAGCGGACCGATGCCCACCACCAGCAGGGCCAGGAGCCAAGGAATCACGCGCGGAACCCCATTGCCACCCCGTTGTCGACAACCCCCGACTGTTGTCACAGAGCGTAGGCGGACGTCCTCCTCTTGGGGTCAGCCCGGAGGATGAGATTGCTTACGTCATCTGGTGGGGATCACGTCGTCTCGGTAGTAGTCCGGCCGCGCGGGCCGCGCTGACCGCCGCCAGGCGTGAGTGGACACCGAGCTTGCGGTAGAGGGAGTGCGTGTGTGTACGCACCGTGTTCACCGAGAGCCCCAGCTCGGTCGCGATCTCGGCGCCGCGCAGCCCGTCGACCATGCTGACCAGCACCTGCCGCTCGCGACCGGTCAGCGCGGCGAGCGGTCCACCACCCTCGCGGTAGCGGTCGACCTCCTCGCGCAGGCCGCGCAGCACGGCCCCGAGGTGCCGCGGCGGGAACCACCCCTCGCCCCGGCAGACCCCGCGCAGCACCTGCACCAGGTGTGCGACCCCGGACTCCTTGGGCACCCAGGCGTCGGCACCGAGCCGGGCCGCGGCCACGACCCGGTCGACGTCGTCGAGGCCGGACAGCACCACCAGCCGGGCGCCGGGGGCGGCCAGCCGCAGCGAGGTGAACAGCCCGACCTCGTCGACCCCGGCCGAGTCCGGGTCGACGGTGATCACGTTCGGCCGCTCCCGCTCCACCCTGGCGAGCAGGTTCGGGTCGTCGGTGGCGCAGCGGCCGAGCACCCACAGGTCGGTGAACGCGCCGAGGCGGACCGACAGGGCCTCGGTCAGCAGTTCGTGGTCGTCGACGAGCCACAGGCGCACCAGGTCCACTCCCCCACGGTGCCCCATCGACGGCGGTGCTGTCCCGTGCACGGGCCGACGCGCGCGGCGGGGGGTACCCCGGCCGGGTCAGCCGAGCAGGGCGTCGACGAAGGCCACCGGCTCGAACGGGGCCAGGTCGTCGGGGCCCTCGCCGAGGCCGACGAGCTTGACCGGGACGCCCAGCTCGCGCTGCACCTGGAAGACGATGCCGCCCTTGGCGGTGCCGTCGAGCTTGGTCAGCACGATGCCGGTCACCTCGACCACCTCGCCGAAGACCCTGGCCTGGGTGAGGCCGTTCTGCCCGGTGGTGGCGTCGAGGACCAGCAGGACCTCGTCCACCTCGGCCTGCTTCTGCACCACGCGCTTGACCTTGCCCAGCTCGTCCATCAGGCCGACCTTGGTGTGCAGGCGGCCCGCGGTGTCGACCAGCACCGCGTCGACGGCGGCGGCGCGACCGCGCTTGACCGCGTCGAAGGCGACCGCGGCCGGGTCGGCCCCCTCCTTGCCGCGCACGACCTCGGCACCGACCCGGTCGGCCCAGGTCTGCAACTGGTCGGCGGCGGCGGCGCGGAAGGTGTCGGCCGCGCCGAGCACGACCGTGCGGCCGTCGGCGACCAGGACGCGGGCGAGCTTGCCGGTGGTGGTGGTCTTGCCGGTGCCGTTGACGCCGACGACCAGCACCACGGCGGGCTGCTTGGCGTCGCCGTCGCCGTGCGGCAGGGCGCGCACGGCGCGGTCGAGGTCGGGGCGCAGCGCGTCGACGAGCACCTCGCGCAGCAGGGCGCGGGCGCCGTCGGCGGTGCGCACGCCGCGGGAGACCAGTTCGGCGCGCAGCCGCTCGACGACCTCCGCGGTGGTGCGCGCGCCGAGGTCGGCCAGCAGCAGGGTGTCCTCGACCTCGGTCCAGGAGTCCTCGTCGAGGTCACCGGCGCCGAGCAGGCCGAGCAGGCCCTGGCCGAGGGTGGAGCGGGAGCGGGAGAGCCGCCCGCGCAGCCGCTCCAGGCGACCGGCGGTGGGCTCGATCTCGTCCTGCGCGGGGAACTGCTCGGTCAGCGGTTCGCCCTGGACGGGCAGTTGCTCGGTGACGGGCTCGGCCTGCACCGGGAGCTCGTCGGTGGGCAGGGAGGAGACCGGGGCGGGCTCGACCGGCGCGCTGCCGGTCGGCGCGCTGCCCGCGGGCGCGCTGCCGGTCGGGGCCGGGTCGGTTGTCGTGTCCGGGAGCGCGATGTCGACGATGCCGCGCTTCTCGGAGTCGCGCGGGACCGAGGCGTCGTCGCCGACGCCGGGCTGACCGTCGACCTCGGTGCGCTCGCCTGCCGGGTGCGCGGGCGGGACGAGCGGGGCGTCCTTCGGCTTGGCCGGGGCGAGGCTGATGCCCGACCCCGCCTGGTACCCGCCGCCCTTCGGCTTCTCGACGGCCTCGGGCCGGTCCAGGGTGATCCGCCGCCTGCGCGCCAGCACGACCCCGGTGACCAGGGCGGCGAGCAGCACGACAACAACGACGACCAGGATGACGATCACGGTGCTCGACACCGGGCCATCCTCGCATCCCGGCCGGTGGGCGACCGGGATGCCACCCTCGGTGAGATAAGAACCGATTTAGCGTCAATTTGGTCAATAACCAACGAAACCCTTGCGCGCACCCCCGGTGTGCAATAGACCACAGGGTCATGGGTTGGCGGCGGGTGCTCGGGATGATCTCCGGCACGTCGGTGGACGGCATCGACGTGGCCGTGGCCGACCTGCGGCTGCACGCGGGGGTCGTGGAGCTGTCCCCCGTCCGGCACGCCGAGGTCCCCTACCCGCGCGCGCTGCGCGAGGACCTGCTCACCGCGCTGCCCCCGAACCCGTGCGACGCGCGGACCCTCTGCCGCCTCGACACCGGTATCGGCCAGGCCTTCGCCGCCGCCGCCGCGCGGTTCACCGGCGGTGGCGACAGCGGCGTCGACCTCGGTGTCGATCTCGTGGCCTCGCTGGGGCAGACCCTCTACCACTGGGTCGACGGCGGCGACTGCCTCGGCACGCTGCAACTGGGGCAGCCCGCGTGGATCGCCGAGGCGACCGGGCTGCCGGTGGTGTCGGACCTGCGCGCCCGCGACGTCGCCGCGGGCGGGCACGGGGCGCCGCTGGCCGGCGTCCTCGACCGGCTGCTGCTCGCGGCCGAGCCGGGCACCGCCGCGTTGAACCTCGGCGGCATCGCCAACGTCACCGCGGGTGGCCTGGCCTTCGACACCGGCCCGGCGAACGCGCTGCTCGACGCGGCGGCGCTGGCCCGCACCGGCACCCCGTGCGACACCGACGGCGCCCTCGCCGCCCGCGGCACCGTCCGCCGCGACCTGCTCGACGTGCTGCTCGCCGACCCGTACTACGCCGCGCCCGCCCCCAAGTCGACCGGCAGGGAGCACTTCCACGGCGACTACCTGGACGCGGCGCTCGCCCGGGTGCCCGCGGTCACCGACGCCGACCTGCTGGCCACCCTGGTCGCGCTGACCGCGATCACCGTCGCCCAGGCGTGCGCCCCGCACCGGCCGACCCGGGTGCTCGCCTCCGGCGGCGGGGTGCGCAACCCGGCGCTGATGACCGCGCTGGCCGCCGCGCTCGCCCCGGCCGAGCTGACCACCACCGACGCGCTGGGCCTGCCCGCCGAGGCCAAGGAGGCGTACCTGGCCGCCCTGCTGGGTTTCTTGACCTGGCACGGTGTCCCGGTCGACGCGGGCACCGGCGGCGGCGCCCGGGTGCTCGGCAGCGTCACCCCCGGCCGCGACCCGGCGCGCTGGCCGGAACCGCTCGACGGCACCGCCGAGTCCCTGCACCTGTCCCCGCAGCCCCCTGGAGGCCCCCGTGCGCGCCCTTGACCTAGCGATCATCGCGGTCTTCCTGGTCGGCATGCCCCTGCTGGGCATCCGGATCGCCGGGCGGCAGCGCTCCGGGGCGGACTACTTCGTCGGCGAGGGCCGCATCTCCTGGTGGGTCGCCTGCCTGTCGGTGGTGTCGGCGGAGACCTCCACCCTGACGGTGCTCAGCGTGCCGACGGTCGCCTACCTGGGGGCGTTCACCTACCTGCAACTGGCGATCGGCTACGTCCTGGGCCGGGTCGTGGTGTCGTTCGTGCTGCTGCCCCGGTACGTGGCGGGCAACATGACCACGGCCTACAACTTCCTCGGCAGGCGCTTCGGCGCGGGGTTGCAGGGCACGGCGTCGGTGACGTTCCTGTTCACCCGCCTGCTGGCCGACGGGGTGCGGCTGTTCGCCACCGCGATCCCGATCAAAGTGGTGCTCGCCGCCTACGGCTTGGACGCCTCCTACCTGCTCATCGTGGCGGCGCTGGGCGTGGCGATGGTCGTCTACACGTTCTTCGGCGGCGTGCGCGCGGTGATCTGGGTGGATGCCATCCAGATGCTCTGGTACGTCCTGGGCGGGCTCGCGGTGATCCTGGTGCTGATGGGCAAGCTGCCCGACGGCTGGTTCTCCTCGGCGTTCGAGGCGGGCAAGTTCTCCCTGCTGGACTTCGCCTCCAGCCCGCTGTCCAACCCGTACTCGTTCGTCACCGCGGTCCTCGGCGGCGCGGTCCTGTCCATGGCCAGCCACGGCGCCGACCAGCTCATCGTGCAGCGGCTGATGGCCTGCAACGACGTCCGCGCCAGTCAGAAGGCGCTCGTCGCCAGCGGGGTCGTGGTGTTCTTCCAGTTCGCGCTGTTCCTGTTCATCGGCACGATGCTGTGGTCGTTCTACCGCGGCGTCGACCCGGTCGGCGACCTCGGCCTGGGCACCAACGACGAGCTGTTCGCCCACTTCATCGTCACCGAGCTGCCCAGCGGCCTGTCCGGCTTCGTGATCGCGGGCATCCTGGCGGCCGCGCTCAGCTCCTCGCTGGGCGCGCTGGCCTCCTCCACGGTGACCGACGTGTACCAGAAGGTGGTGCGCCGCACGCTGTCCGACGCGGAACTGCTCAAGCAGGGGCGCATCTGGACCATCGTCTGGGCGGGCGCCCTGGTCCTCTTCGCGTCCCTGTTCACCACCACCAAGAACCCGATCGTGGAGACCGCGCTGGCGATCACCGGCTACACCTACGGCGCGCTGCTGGGCGCGTTCCTGCTGGGGCTGTGGGTGCGCAAGACCCGCCAGGCGGACGCGATCGCGGCGTTCGTGGTGACGGTCGCGGTGATGGCGTTCGTGATCCTGGGCCTGAAGTTCAGCCGTTCCGGCGCCTTCCTGGGGGTGGACTTCGCCAAGGCCACCAAGGAATCGGTGGCCCTGGCGTTCCCCTGGTACACCCCGCTGGGGGTGCTGGTGACCCTGGTGGTGGGCGGCCTGCTGTCGTTGCGCCACAGGGAACCCGCCCGGTGGGCCGAGGAGGAGCGGCCCACCGCGCCCGCCTGACCCGGTGGGCTACTTGCGCCGGTAGTTCACCAGTTCCAGGTGCAGGTCGAACCCGAGGGCGGTGAACATGCGCTCGGAGGCGTCGTTGCCGAGCGCGATCACCGCCGCCGCCCGCGGGCGGGCACCGTGCTCGGCGGCGAGGGCGCGCAGCAGGGCGCCGACCAGCGCCCGGCCGGTGCCGACCCCGCGCACCTCCGGGTCCACCGCCACGTAGTCGACGTAGAACTCGTCCTCCTGCGCGAAGCCCGCCGCGTAGCCCAGGACGCCGTCGACCCCGGTCTGCACGACCACGGTGTGCCCGCGGTCGCCGTGCACGAGCTGGCGGCCGGTGGCGGTGCGGTGGGGGAAGCAGCGCTCGTGCAGGGCGGCGACGCCGTCGGCGGTCGCCTGGTCGCCGCCGAGGAGCCGGGGCTCGCCGCCGTCGGGCACCGCGCACACCAGGACCGAGCGCAGCGCCTGGCCGGTGAGGGTGAACACGCGGCTGGCGCCCATGGGGTCGAAGCCGTGCCGGGCGGCGAGGTCGGCCAGCCGCCGGTGCCTGCGGTGCCCGTAGAGCTCCAAGTCGACCACCCCGGTCAGCCGGGGCAGCACCAGGGCCGCGTCCAGGAGGTCGTCGGCGGTGTTGTGCCAGGCCTGGCGCTCGGCCGGGTGGCCCTCGGGGAGGTCGATGAACGGGCCGAGCAGCCAGGCCCGGCCCACCTCGGGGTCGGCGTCGACGCTGAGCACCCCGCGGACGTCGCCGCGGTCGTCGACGGCCACGACCGCCCCGGAGGACCAGTCCGGGCGCAGGCCTGCGAGTTCGTCGGCGACCTCCGCCGCCGTGGTGCCGTGGTAGCCGATGAGCTGTTCCGGATCGCCCTGCAACCTGGTGACCAGGTCGACCACCGCGGCTTCATCGGCGGGAACCGCGAGACGGATGACATACATACCGGAATCGTGAACGCTGGCGGTGTCGGAAAGCGAGCAAATTAACCCGAGGGGCAGGAACGGCAGTGGCGGACAAGATCGACCTGGAGCTGCGCGAGGACACCGACGGCCACCGCTTCGAGGGCGTGGCCGACGGCGAGGTGGCCGGGTACGTCCAGTACCACCGGCTCGACGACGCCATCGTGCTGATGCACACCCAGGTGTCCGACGGCTTCGCGGGCCGGGGCGTGGGCGGCGCGCTGGCCAGGGCGGTGCTCGACCGCCTCCGAGCGGAGGGCACACCCGCCCGCCTGTACTGCCCCTTCCTCCGCGGCTGGGTCGACAAGCACCCCGACTACGCCGACGCCGTCACCGACGCCTGAGCACCGCCACCGCGTCGACACCGCGCGACCGGCCTCCCCCGGAGGGTGACCGGTGGGGCCGGTCGCGCCGGATCCGTCGCCCATCCGGGCACACCCACGGGTCCGAGATGGTCTTGTGACTTGATTGTCCGCCGATCGGCCCGATACTTGTGCGACCTCAGACAGTCCCACCCGGACGGACGATCCGGCCCGGTCGCGCCCAAGGAAGGCCTCAACGATGGCCAGTTTCGACCCCAAGAACGTCACCCCCGTCGAGTGGATGGGGATCGGCGCGGGCGCCGCCGCCTTCATCTTCAGCTTCCTGCCCTGGGTCTCCATCTCCGCCTTCTTCAGCGCGAGCGCGTGGAACTCCGGGCTCCTCGCCTGGCTGCCGGTACTGCTGCTGGTGGTCGCGGCCGGGCTGCTGCTCGCCACGCACTTCGGCACTGCGGTGAAGAACCTGCCGCTGATCTGGCTGGTGCTGGCGGGCGTGTCCGTGCTGTTCATCCTGCTGCGCTGGGTCACCCTGAGCGACGACGACTACATGGGCGTGGTGAGCGCCGGGGCCGGGCTGTTCCTGGGCCTGCTCGCCGCGATCGTGTCGACGGTCGGCGCGGTGCTGACCTTCAAGGCCACCCGCGGGCGTGTCGCCTGACGATTTGCCCGAACGGGATCGCCCCGGCCATGCTGCGCGCGTGGACGGGGCGATCCTGCGTTCGGTGGTCGAGCACTGCCGCGACTTCCTGGCCGGGCACACCGACGGCGACTGGGCTCGGCCCGGTGAGGCGGTGGAGCTGTCGACCGGGCGGCTGGTGGCGCACATCGGTGAGACGCTGCTCTGGTACTCGGCAGATTTCCTGGCCGGGGAGACCGAACTGTCCGTCCCGCAGATCAAGCTTCCCCCGGACGGTGCTCCCGGTGAGTTGCTGCGGGCGCTGGACACCTACGGCCGGATGCCGGCCCTGCTGGTCGACGCGGCGCCGCCGGGGCTGCGCGGCTTCCACCCGTTCGGTTCCGCCGACGCCTCCGGCTTCGCGGCCATGGCGGGGGACGAACTCCTGGTGCACACCGGGGACGCGGCCTCGGCCCTGGGGGTGGACTTCGCTCCGCCCGCCGGGCTGGTCACCCCGGTCCTGGAGCGGATCTTCCCGTGGGCGCCCACCGGCGCCGACCCGTGGCGGACCCTGCTGTGGGCCAACGGCCGCACCGCGCTGCCCGGGCACCCGAAGCTCGACCGGTGGCGCTGGCACTGCGCGCCGCTCGACGAGTGGGACGGGACGATGCCGTAGGTCGGCCCAGCGCGGATCGGCCCAGTGCAGGTCGGCTCAGCGGCCGAAGTCCTGCACCCAGTAGTGGCCCTTGGCGGTGAAACCGACGCCGAGGGTCTTGAGGTCGCAGTCGAGGATGTTGGCGCGGTGGCCCGGTGAGTCCATCCACGCCCGCATGACGTCCTCGGCCGTGCGCTGCCCCTTGGCGATGTTCTCCGCCGCCGGGTCGGGGTGGCCCGTGGCCTTCGACCGGTCGACGAACGAGCGGCCGTCCTGGCTGACGTGGGAGAAGTAGTCGTTGGCCGACATGTCGACCGCGTGCGACTGCGCGGCGGCGGCGAGCCGGTCGTCGGGGGCCAGCGGGTCGCAGCCCGCCGTGGCGCGCTCGTCGTTGACCAGGGCCAGCACCCGGGCGTCCGCCTTGGCGGCGGGGGTCGCGGGCGGGGCCTCGGTCGTGGTGACGGGTGGCGGGGGCGGTGGGTCCGAGCTGGGCGGGGTCTCGGGTGGTGGCGCGGTGGTGGAGGTGGGCGCCGGGGAACCCGTTCCGGGGTTCTGCGGCCTGTCCGGCGAACCGCCGTTGCCCGATGGGCTGTCGACCGGGGTGGAGGTGTCCTGCGGGGGGATCACGATGCGCTGGGCGGAGAGGCCGAGGGCCACCTCGTCACCCCGGCCCGCCTCGGGACCGGTGCCGCCGAGGCCGGGGGTGAGGCCCAGCGCCGTGGTCGTCCCGGCCGTGCCCGCCCCCACCGCGAGGGCCACGAGCACGGCCGGGAGTAAGGCTGATCGTCCCCGGCGTTGTGTCACGGTTTGGCAACGTACCACTTTCGGGTGACGTCACCGCTACGCCGAGTGGCGCAACCGGTTGGTACTCAGCCCCCGCTGGACGGCGTCGTGGGCTCGGCGGGCTGTGTCGTCGTAGTCGTCGTCGTGGTGGCAGGCGGCTTGGTCGTGGTGGGTTGCGTGGTGGGAGGCGTGCCGCCACCACCGCCACCACCCCCACCACCGCCGCCTCCGCCCCCGCCGCCGGGGGGAGGCGGGTTGCCACCACCGCCGCCACCCCCACCGCCGCCGCCCTGCGGGGGCGGCTGCTGGTTGGAGCTGCTCTTGCGGGTGGTGGTCGTGGTGGTGCCGGAGGTCGACGTGCCCGCCTCGGTGGTGGTCGTGCCGGAGGTCGGCGCGCTGGTCTCGGTGG